>NZ_VIDT01000020.1 GCF_006519715.1 Ideonella azotifigens | reverse complement strand
GCGCCGCCTGGGTGCTCATCGACCGCGGAGATGCGTGCGCGCGGCGATCCACAGCTTGCGCACCGGCGTCAGCGAAATGCGCTGGTGCAGCACCTGGAAGTTCTCGCGTTCGATCTCGCGCAGCAGCGTGCGGTAGATGTTGGCCATCATCAGCCCGGGCTTTTGCGCGGCGCGGTCGGCCTCGGGCAGCAACGCCATCGCTTCGTCGTAGCAGCGGTGCGCGCGTTCGGCCTGGAAGTGCATCAGCGCGGTGAAGCGCTCGCTGTAGCCCCAGGGCGCGTCGCGCTTGAGCAGTTCGTGCGCTTTCACGTCGAACTGCTGCAGCTCGCTGATCGGCAGATAGATGCGGCCTCGGCGTGCGTCGTCACCCACGTCGCGGATGATGTTGGTCAGCTGCATCGCCAGGCCCAGCTTGTGCGCATAGGCCACGGTGCTGTCCTGCGTGCGGCCGAAGATGCTGCAGGCGACTTCGCCGACCACGCCAGCCACCAGGTGGCAGTAGCGCTGCAGGCCGGGGTAGTCCAGGTAGCGGCTTTGCTCCAGGTCCATCTGGCAGCCTTCGATCACCGCGTCCAGGTGCCGGGCTTCGATGCCGTAGGCCTTTGCCAGCGGCATCAGCGCCTGCATCACGGGGTGGCTGGGCTGGCCGGCGAAGCTCTGTGCAACTTCACGCTGCCACCAGGCCAGCTTGATTGCAGCGACTTGTGGGTCCTGCACCTCGTCGACCACGTCGTCCACCTCGCGGCAGAAGGCGTAGAACGCGGTGATGGCGGCGCGGCGCTCGGGCGGCAGGAACAGGAAGGCGTAATAGAACGAGGAGCCGCTGGCGGCAGCCTTTTCTTGCACGTATTGCTGAGGCGTCGTCATGCGGGCAGCGCGAGTGAAGGGCGGGGCCGGGGCATGCGCAGCGCGCGCCACAGCAGTGGCAGCGCATCGGAGCGGCGCAGCTTGGGGCGCTGCGTCAATGTTTGGTGATGCATGGCGTCGATTTTCTCAAGAATGCGCAGCCCACCTTGCACCACCAGACGCAATTCCCAGCCTGCGCGGCCCGGAAGCCGGTGCACCAGCGGCGCGCCTTGCAGCATCAGCGCACGGGCCCAGTCGCACAGCTCGCACACCATTGCTTGTGCTGCCGGGCCGGCTTGCAGTCGATCTGCCTGCAAGCCGTGCCGTGCCAGATCGCTGGCCGGCAGGTAGCAGCGGCCGCGTGGCAGGTCCACGCTGAGGTCTTGCCAGAAGTTGATCAACTGCAGGGCGCTGCAGACGGCGTCGGACTGCGCGAGGGCAGCGGCGTCGTCGACGTGATGCAGGTGCAGCAGCAGGCGGCCCACCGGGTTGGCGGACAGGCGGCAGTAGCCGAGCAAGGCCTCGCGGTGGGCATAGGCCGGGTTGGCCACGTCGCAGAGGAAGGCGGCCAACAGGTCGTCGAGTAACGCATGCGGCAGCGCGTGCTGTTGCATGGCCTGCTGAAGCGGCCCGAAGATGTGTGCCCAGCGCGTGGCCGGCGGTTCACCGCAGGCCACGCGCTGCAACTCGGCACGGTAAGCCTGCAGTTCAGCGCGCCGGCTTTCGGTTGGCAGGTCGCCTTCGTCGGCAATGTCGTCGCCGGTGCGGGCGAACCAGTAGATGGCCGCGATCGGCGGCCGCAGCTTCGGTGGGCACAGCCACGAGGCGACGGGAAAGTTTTCGTAGTGGTCGACGCTCACAGCGCGGCATTGTCCATGCGCGCCGAGGCACGGCCGCGTCAAATCTTGCGACGCTCCGGTGCCCGCCGGGTGGCGACATGCGATTGACGCTGGCGGGCAGAGCTTCTACATTACTGACCAGTCAGTCATTAGCGGCGTGTGGTCACCTGAAGAGGGGCCGCTCGCCTTGTCCTGTTTCCCGTTGCACCTGGATCGCTCCGCCATGCAAACACAACGAGTCGCCGCGATGTTGGCAGCCCTGGCCCTGCTGGGGCTGGCCGCCTGTTCCAAACAAGAAGCGCCGCCGGAGCCGGTGCGCGCCGTGCGCACGATGAAGGTGAACGATGGCAGCGCGCGCAGCAGCCGCGACTACGCCGCCGAGATCCGCGCCCGCACCGAATCGCAGCTTGGCTTTCGCGTGGGTGGCAAGCTGCAGAGCCGGCCGGTGAACCTGGGCGACACGGTGCGCCGCGGCCAGGTGCTGGCGCAGCTGGACCCGCAGGACCTGCAACTCGGCCAGGCTTCGGCCCAGGCCGCGCTGATGGCGGCGCAGAGCAGCTTCACGCAGGCAGACGCGGACCTGAAGCGATACCGGGAGCTGCGCGCCAAGGGTTTCATCGGCGAAGCTGAGCTGGAAAAGCATGACCTGGCCCAGAAGACCGCCCAGGCGCAACTGGATCAGGCCAAGGCCCAGATGAGCGTGCAGCGCAACCAGACCGGCTACGCCAGCCTGGCGGCCGAAGCTTCGGGCGTGATCACCGCGGTGTCCGCCGAGCCGGGGCAGGTGCTGGCCGCTGGTACGGCTGTGGTGCGGCTGGCGCATGACGGCCCGCGCGATGCGGTGTTCACTGTGCCGGAGGACCGCATCGGCGAATTCCGTGCGCTGATCGGCAAGACCGGTGGTGTCGCGCTGCAGGCCTGGGGTGCCAACGAGTCCGCGCCAGCCACCATCCACGAGGTGGCTGCGGCGGCGGACAGCACGACACGCACCTTCCAGGTCAAGGCCGACATCGGCAACGCGCCGCTGCGGCTGGGGCAGACCGCCACCATCCGTGTGAACGGCACCGACCAAGCTGGCGTGATCCGCCTGCCCCTGTCGGCGCTGATCGAGCTGAAGGGCCAGAGCGCCGTGTGGCTGTTTGATGCCGCAGCCGGCACGGTTCGCCAGCAGGTGGTCAGTGTGTCCGGTGCGGATGGCAATACCGTCATCGTCACCGGCGGCCTGAAGGCAGGCGACGAGGTGGTCACTGCCGGCACGCATGTGCTCAATCCCGGCCAGAAGGTCAAACGCTATGCGGAGCCGGTTCCTGCCAGCGCGCCCGCGATGACGCCCGCACCGGCGGCGTCCCACTGAGCCCGGACCGCGAGGACACGCCGACATGAGCCAACAACAAGGCATACACCGCGAGCGCTTCAACATCTCGCGATGGGCGCTCGAGCATGCGCCGCTGACGCGCTACCTGATGATCGTGCTGCTGGTGCTGGGCGCCGTGGCCTATTTCCAGCTCGGGCAGGACGAGGACCCGCCGTTCACCTTCCGCGCGATGGTGGTCCAGTCCTTCTGGCCCGGCGCCTCGGCGCAGGAAATGGCCGAGCAGGTGACCGACAAGGTCGAGCGCACGCTGCAGGAAGTGCCGCACGCCGACATCATCCGCAGCTACACCAAGCCGGGCGAATCGCTCACCATCTTCCAGCTGCGCGACTCCACGCCCGGCAAGGACGTGACCGACACCTGGTACCAGGTGCGCAAGAAGGTCGGCGACATGCGCTCGACGCTGCCTTCGGGCGTGATCGGCCCGGTCTTCAACGACGACTTCGGCGACGTCTACGGTTCGATCTACGCGCTGTCGGCCGACGGCTTCTCGCCCGAGGAACTGCGCCAGCATGCCGAAACCGTGCGCGACCAATTGCTGCAGGTGCCCAATGTGGCCAAGGTGCAGCTGTTTGGCGTGCAGGCCGAGAAGCTGTTCGTCGAAATTCCGCAGCAGCGGCTGGCCCAGTTGGGGCTGGACCTGAACCAGGTCATTGCCCAGCTAGGCGCGCAGAACGCGGTCGAGAGCGCCGGGCTGATCGATGCCCGTAGCGAAAGTCTGCAACTGCGCGTGGCCGGCGCGCTGCAGTCGGTCGAACAGCTGCGGCAGATGCCGATTCGCGCGGTCAACCCGGCGACCGGGCAGGCCAGCTCGCTGCGCCTGGGCGACATTGCCGAGATCCGGCGCGACTACGTGGACCCGCCGGCCGTGAAGGTGCGCCACCAGGGGCAGCAGGTCATTGCGCTGGGCGTGTCGATGACCAAGGGCGGCGACATCATCGAGCTGGGCAAGCAGCTCACCGCGCGCACCGGGCAAATCAAGGCCAATCTGCCGGTGGGCATCGAGCTCAGCCAGATCCAGAATCAGCCGGATGCCGTCACGCGCTCGGTGGGCGAGTTCGTGCATGTGTTGATCGAGGCCGTGGTCATTGTGCTGTTGGTCAGTTTCCTCAGCCTGGGCCTGCATTTCAGGCCGCTGCGCGTGGACATCTGGCCGGGCATGGTGGTGGCCATCACCATCCCGCTGGTGCTGGCGATCACCTTCGTGACGATGTACTACTGGGGCGTGGGCCTGCACAAGATCTCGCTGGGCTCGCTGATCATCGCGCTGGGCCTGCTGGTGGACGACGCCATCATTGCCGTCGAGATGATGGTGCGCAAGCTGGAGGAGGGCTACGACCGCATGCACGCGGCCACCTTCGCCTACGAAGCCACCTCGATGCCGATGCTGACCGGCACATTGATCACCGCGGCTGGCTTCCTGCCCATCGGGCTGGCCAAGTCCTCGGTGGGTGAATACACCTTTGCGATCTTCGCAGTCACGGCCGCGGCGCTGCTGATCTCCTGGGTCGTCTCGGTCTACTTCGTGCCCTTCCTGGGCGCCTGGCTGCTGAAGACGCGCAAGGACCACCAGGCCGGCGAGGTGCACGAGCTGTTCGACACGCCGTTCTACCAGCGCTTCCGCTCGGTGGTGAACTGGTGCGTGGCGCACCGCTGGATCACCATCGGCTTGACGCTGCTGACCTTCGCGCTGGGCATCGTCGGCATGGGGCGGGTGCAGCAGCAGTTCTTCCCGGACTCCAGCCGCCCTGAAATCATGGTCGACCTGTGGCTGCCTGAAGGTGCCACGCAGATGGAGAGCGAGCGCGTGGCGCTGCGCTTCGAGCAACGCATCCGTACCGAGCCGGGCATGGAAGCCGTGACCGCCTGGATCGGCAGCGGCGTGCCGCGCTTCTACCTGCCGCTGGATCAGGTCTTCCCGCAGACCAATGTCAGCCAGTTCATCCTGTTGCCCAAGGACCTGGCGACGCGCGAGGCGCTGCGCAAGCGCCTGCCCGAGCTGCTGGCCGCCGAATTCCCGGAGGTGCGTGGCCGCGTGAAGCTGCTGCCCAACGGCCCGCCGGTGCCGTATCCGGTGCAGTTCCGCGTGATGGGGGATGACGCGGCGCAGGTGCGCATCTGGGCCGACCAGGCCAAGGCGCAGCTGATGGCCAACCCGAACATGCGCGGCGTGAACGACAACTGGAACGAGCGCGTCAAGTCGCTGCGCCTGGACGTGGACCAGGACAAGGCCCGCGCGCTGGGCGTGACCAGCCAGTCGATTGCCCAGGCCACGCGCATGCGCCTGTCCGGCACCACCATCGGCCAGTATCGCGAGGAAGACCGGTTGATCGACATCGTGCTGCGCCAGCCGCTGGCAGAGCGTCAGGCGGTCACCGATCTGGGCAGTGCCTACGTCTCGACCAGTTCGGGCCGGTCCATTCCGCTGACGCAGATCGCCAAGGTCAGCTATGGCTGGGAGCCTGGCGTGATGTGGCGGGAAGGGCGCAAATTCGCCATCACCGTGCAGGGCGACGTGGCCGAGGGTTTGCAGGGTGCATCGGTCAGCAACCAGCTCTGGCCTGAACTGCAGAAGTTGCAGGCGCGCATGCCGCCTGGCATGCAGATCGAGGTCGCTGGTGCCGTTGCGGAAAGTTCCAAAGGTTCTTCCTCGATCATGGCCGGAATGCCGCTGATGGCCTTCCTGATGCTCACGCTGCTGATGCTGCAACTCCACAGCTTCCAGCGCGCGATGCTGGTGGTACTGACCGCGCCCCTGGGCATTGCTGGCGTGGCCGGGGCGCTGCTGCTGCTGAACCGGCCGTTCGGCTTCGTTGCACTGCTGGGTTTCATCGCGCTGGTGGGCATGATCATGCGCAATTCGGTGATCCTGATCGACCAGATCGAGCAGGACAGGGCGCGCGGCGTGCCGACATGGAACGCCATCGTCGACTCGGCGGTGCGGCGTTTCCGGCCCATCGTGCTGACCGCCGCAGCGGCGGTGCTGGCGATGATCCCGCTGTCGCGCAGCCCATTCTGGGGGCCGATGGCGGTGGCCATCATGGGCGGTTTGATCGTCGCGACGGTGCTGACGCTGCTGGCGCTGCCGGCCATGTACGCGGCCTGGTTCCGCGTGCGCCAGGAAGACGTGCCGCCGGTGGCGGCGGCCTGAAGAAAGCCTTCCATCGTGGAAAACCCCGGCGCCTGCCGGGGTGCTTTTCGACGAAGTTTGAGGCGAGCTGTCAAAGTCCGCTTCGCAGCCCGATAGAATGCGCGGTTTACCGGTTCGCCTGAGGCGGGCCGTTCCTGGGGTCTTCGTCAGGTCAGGTCGGGTTTTTTCCCGGCGCCTGCAGAAAAACCTTCAAGGATCGGCCGGTCTCGACGCAGTAGTCAGGCAGGCCGGCAGCCCGGCGCGGGTGGTGTGAAGTCAAGGCTTCATCCGCTTGCTACGGGCGCACGCCGCGCGGGTGGCGAAATTGGTAGACGCACCAGGTTTAGGTCCTGACGCCTTCACGGGCGTGCCGGTTCGAGTCCGGCCCCGCGCACCAGCCCAGACTACGCAACAGCACACGCAACATCAGAGTTCGCATCATGGCAGTCAACGTTGAAACCCTCGAAAAGCTCGAACGCCGCATCACTTTGACGCTGGCGGCCTCCGAGATCGCGACCGAAGTCGATTCGCGCCTGAAGAAGCTGGCCCGCACGGTCAAGGCCGACGGCTTCCGTCCCGGCAAGGTGCCGATGTCCGTCGTGGCCCAGCGCTACGGCTACTCGGTGCAGTACGAAGTCATGAACGACAAGCTGGGTCAGGCCTTCTCGCAAGCCGCGAACGAAGCCCAGCTGCGCGTCGCCGGCACGCCCAACATCACCCAGAAGGACGAAGCGCCGGAAGGCACGATGGCCTTCGATGCCACCTTCGAGGTTTATCCGGAAGTCAAGCTGGGCGACCTGAGCGCCGCCGAAGTCGAGCGCGTCAGCGCCGACGTGGACGAAGCTGCGATCGACAAGACCGTGGACATCCTGCGCAAGCAGCGCCGCACCTTCGCCCAGCGCCCGGCAGACCAGTACGCCGAAGCCGGTGATCGCGTGACCATCGACTTCGAAGGCAAGATCGACGGTGAGCCCTTCCAGGGCGGCAAGGCCGAAGCCTTCCAGTTCCTGGTCGGCGAAGGCCAGATGCTGGAGCAGTTCGACGCAGCCGTGCGTGGCATGAAGGTCGGCGAGTCCAAGACTTTCCCGCTGCAGTTCCCGGCCGACTACCACGGCCAGGACGTGGCCGGCAAGGAAGCCGACTTCATGGTCACCATGAAGAAGATCGAGTCGCAGAACCTGCCCGAAGTGAACGACGAGTTCGCCAAGTCGCTGGGCATTGAAGCCGGCACGGTCGAAGGCCTGCGCGCCGATGTGAAGAAGAACCTGGAACGCGAAGTCAAGTTCCGCGTGCTGGCTCGCAACAAGGCCGCCGTGATGGACGCACTGGTCAAGGTGGCCGAACTGGACCTGCCGAAGGCCCTGGTCGACTCCGAAGTCGAGCGACTGACGGAAGGCGCCCGTGCCGACCTGAAGCAGCGCGGCGTGAAGGACGCGGACACTGCGCCCATCCCTGCCGGCATTTTCACCGCCCAAGCCGAGAAGCGCGTGCGCCTGGGCCTGGTGGTGTCGGAGCTGGTGCGCTCGAACAACCTGCAAGCCAAGCCCGACCAACTGCAAGCGCACATCGAAGAGATGGCGCAAAGCTATGAAAAGCCGGCCGACGTGGTGCGCTGGTACCTGTCCGATCGCCAGCGCATGGCCGAAGTGGAAGCGGTTGTGATCGAAAACAACGTCACCAACTTCGTGCTGGGCCAGGCCAAGGTGACCGACAAGTCGCTGCCTTTCGACGAACTGATGACTGCCTAAGGGTTCGGCCCACTTCGGGCCTGATCCAATCGAAGCCCGACCACCCCTGGACGGGCTTTTTTTTGCCCGATCAGGGGCTTTACAGGGCGACATAATGACCCCATCTTTCCCCTGTTGCCCTACAGAAGGATTCTCATGAGCGCACTGGACACCCAGGCTCTCGGCATGGTGCCGATGGTCATCGAACAGTCGGGTCGCGGCGAACGCGCCTACGACATCTACTCGCGCCTGCTGCGCGAACGCATCATTTTCCTGGTGGGCCCGGTGAATGATCAAAGCGCCAACGTCGTCGTCGCCCAGTTGCTGTTCCTGGAAAGCGAAAATCCGGACAAGGACATTTCGTTCTACATCAACTCGCCGGGCGGCAGCGTCAGCGCCGGCATGTCGATCTTCGACACGATGCAGTTCATCAAGCCGGACGTCTCGACGCTGTGCATCGGCATGGCGGCCAGCATGGGCGCTTTCCTGATGGCCGCAGGCGCCAAGGGCAAGCGCTTCTCGCTGCCGAACAGCAAGATCATGATCCACCAGCCGCTGGGTGGCACGCAAGGCCAGGCGACTGACATCGAGATCCACGCCCGCGAGATCCTGAAGACCCGCGAGCAGTTGAACCGCATCCTCGCCGAGCGCACCGGCCAGTCGCTGGAAAAGATCCAGACCGACACGGAACGCGACTACTACATGAGCGCCCACGAGTCCAAGGCCTATGGCCTGATCGACCAGGTGCTGGACAAGCGGCCCTGATGCTCGCCAGGACGGTGGAAGCGCTGCATCCGCCGTCGGCGAGGCCGACGCGGCACCCGCCAGGCGCCGTCACTCGCCAAACAGGCCGCGCTGACGCTGAAGGAACCTCCGAAAGCCGGTGCTTTTCCGGCCAGAAGGGGTTCTGCCAGTTGTTCTATCATCCCCCTACGCTTTTTTCAGCACAGCCCAGGCTCTGACATCCATGCCCGACAAGAAAGGCGCCTCCGGCGAAAAGGTCCTCTACTGCTCTTTCTGCGGAAAGAGCCAGCACGAGGTCAAGAAGCTCATCGCCGGTCCTTCGGTGTTCATCTGCGATGAATGCATCGAACTGTGCAACGACATCATCCGCGACGAAGTCCCCGCGGAAACCGCACCCGGCAAGGCTGCCAAGTCGGACCTGCCGGTGCCGATGGAGATCAAGAGCAGCCTTGATCAGTACGTGATCGGCCAGGACGCCGCCAAGCGCATCCTGGCGGTAGCGGTCTACAACCACTACAAGCGCCTGAAGCACATGGGTGCCTCGAAGGACGAGGTCGAACTCTCCAAGAGCAACATCCTGCTGATCGGCCCGACGGGTTCCGGCAAGACGCTGCTGGCGCAGACGCTGGCGCGCCTGCTCAACGTGCCTTTCGTGATCGCTGACGCCACCACGCTGACCGAAGCCGGCTACGTGGGCGAAGACGTCGAGAACATCATCCAGAAGCTGCTGCAGAACTGCAATTACGACGTGGAGCGTGCGCAGCGCGGCATCGTCTACATCGATGAGATCGACAAGATTTCGCGCAAGGCCGACAACCCGTCGATCACGCGCGACGTGTCCGGCGAAGGCGTGCAGCAGGCGCTGCTGAAGCTGGTCGAAGGCACGATGGCCTCGGTGCCGCCGCAAGGCGGGCGCAAGCACCCGAACCAGGACTTCCTGCAGATCGACACGACCAACATCCTGTTCATCTGCGGCGGCGCGTTCGATGGCCTGGAGAAGGTCATCCAGCGCCGCACCGAGAAGTCAGGCATCGGCTTTGGTGCCACGGTGCACAGCAAGACCGAGAAGAAGGTCTCCGAAGTGTTCCGCGATGCAGAGCCGGAAGACCTGGTGCGCTTCGGCCTGATCCCCGAACTGGTCGGCCGCCTGCCGGTGGTGGCCACGCTGGGCGAACTGACCGAAGAAGCGCTGATGCAGATCCTGGTTGAGCCGAAGAATGCGCTGCTGAAGCAATACCAGAAGCTGTTCTCGATGGATGGCGTGGAACTCGAGATCCGCCCGTCCGCGCTCGCTGCCATCGCCCGCAAGGCGCTGGCCCGCAAGACCGGTGCGCGCGGCCTGCGGTCCATCATGGAGCAATCGCTGATCGACACCATGTTCGACCTGCCCACGCTGGATGGCGTGGCCAAGGTGGTGGTCGACGAGCACATCATCGAAGAAGGCGGCAAACCGCTGTTGGTCTACCGCGAACAGGCCAAGGCCAGCGCCTGAGAGCGCAGCCGCTCACCGCCGGGCCCCGCCTGATGAGCCCGGCTCCTTGCAAACAATCCCTCGAGCCCCATGTGGGTTCGAGAAAGTGAGGCATTCCATGTCAGGACATCCCATCCTTCCCTCGGAACCGATCACGTTGCCGCTGCTCCCGCTGCGCGACGTGGTGGTGTTCCCCCACATGGTCATCCCGCTGTTCGTTGGCCGTCCGAAGTCCATTAAGGCCCTGGAAGCCGCGATGGAGGCCGGCCGCCAGATCATGCTGGTCGCCCAGAAGGCGGCAGGCAAGGACGAACCGCGAGCCGAAGACCTGTTCGATGTGGGTTGCATTTCCAGCATCCTTCAGATGCTGAAGCTGCCGGACGGCACCGTGAAGGTGCTGGTCGAAGGCGTGCAGCGCGCCAACACCCGCGAAGTGACCGATGGCGAGGATCATTTCTCCGCCGAGGTCATGCCGATCGAGCCGGCCGGTGAGGCCTCGCCCGAGGTCGAGGCCCTGCGCCGCGCGGTGACGCAGCAGTTCGACCAGTACGTCAAGCTCAACAAGAAGATCCCGCCCGAGATCCTCACCTCGATCGCTGGCATCGACGATCCGGGCCGCCTGGCCGACACGATTGCCGCGCACCTGCCGTTGAAGCTGGAAGCCAAGCAGTCGGTGCTGGACCTGTTCGACGTGGCCAAGCGGCTGGAAAAGCTGCTGGAGCTGCTCGAGCATGAAGTCGACATCCTGCAGGTTGAAAAGCGCATCCGTGGCCGCGTCAAGCGCCAGATGGAGAAGAGCCAGCGCGAGTACTACCTGAACGAGCAGGTCAAGGCGATCCAGAAGGAACTGGGCGACGGCGAAGAAGGCGCCGACCTGGAAGAGCTGGAAAAGAAGATCACCGCTGCGCGCATGCCCAAGGAAGCGCGCAAGAAGGCAGACGCCGAGCTGAAGAAGCTCAAGCTGATGTCGCCGATGTCGGCCGAAGCCACGGTGGTGCGCAACTACCTGGACACGCTGATCGGCTTGCCGTGGAGCAAGAAGACCAAGATCAAGCACGACCTGGGCAATGCCGAGGAAGTGCTGAACGAGGACCACTACGGCCTGGAGAAAGTCAAGGATCGCATCCTTGAGTATCTTGCTGTCCAGCAACGGGTTGAAAAGGTCAAGGCGCCGATCCTGTGCCTGGTTGGCCCTCCTGGCGTCGGCAAGACCTCGCTGGGGCAGTCGGTGGCGCGTGCCACTGGGCGCAAGTTCGTCCGCATGGCGCTGGGCGGCGTGCGCGACGAGGCCGAGATCCGCGGGCATCGCCGCACCTACATCGGCTCGATGCCGGGCAAGGTGCTGCAAAGCCTGTCCAAGGTCGGCACGCGCAATCCGCTGTTCCTGCTCGACGAAATCGACAAGCTGGGCATGGACTTCCGTGGCGATCCGTCGTCGGCCCTGCTCGAAGTCTTGGACCCGGAGCAGAACCACACCTTCGGAGACCATTACATCGAGGTCGACTTCGACCTGTCGGATGTGATGTTCGTGGCGACCTCGAACTCGATGAACATTCCGCCGGCCCTGCTGGACCGGATGGAAGTGATCCGCCTGTCGGGTTACACCGAAGACGAGAAGCTGCACATCGCGCAGAAGTACTTGTTGCCCAAGCAGGCCAAGAACAACGGCGTGAAGGACGAGGAGATGGAAGTCGCCGAGTCCGCCATCCGCGGCATCATTCGCTACTACACGCGGGAAGCTGGTGTGCGCTCGCTGGAACGCGAGATCTCGAAGATCTGCCGCAAGGTGGTCAAGGGCATGCAGCTCAAGACCTACAGCGACAAGATGGTGGTCACCGATGAGAACCTGCATGAGTTCCTGGGCGTCCGCAAGTACGATTTCGGTCGCGCCGAGAAGGCCAACCAGGTCGGCCAGGTGGTGGGTCTTGCGTGGACCGAGGTGGGCGGCGATCTGCTGACCATTGAAGCCACCGCGATGCCGGGCAAGGGCAACATCATCCGCACCGGTTCGCTGGGCGATGTGATGAAGGAATCGGTCGAGGCTGCCCGCACGGTGGTGCGCAGTCGCGCGCGCCGCCTGGGCATCAAGGACGAGCTGTTCGAGAAGCGCGATGTGCACGTGCACGTGCCGGACGGGGCGACCCCGAAGGACGGCCCGAGCGCGGGCGCCGCGATGACGACGGCTTTCGTCTCCGCGCTGACCGGCATTCCGGTGCGCGCTGACGTGGCGATGACCGGCGAGATCACACTGCGCGGCGAGGTCACCGCCATTGGCGGGCTGAAGGAAAAACTGCTGGCAGCCCACCGTGGTGGCATCAAGCTGGTGATGATTCCGGAAGAGAACGTCAAGGACCTGCAGGACATCCCGGACAACGTGAAGAGCCATCTCGAGATCGTGCCGGTCCGCTGGATCGACAAGGTGCTGGAAGTGGCGTTGGAGAGGGCGCCCACGCCTTTGCCGGATGAAGAGCCGGTGGCGGCGACGCCCGCGGCTTCCAAGGACGGCACCGCAGCGACGAGTACCGACACGCTGCCTCATTGAAGCTGCGCGGAACCACGGATTGCCCCGGCACCCGTGTGTTCGAGCAAGAGGGCTGGACCGCAAGGTTCGGCCCTTTTTTGTGGGTGTTCCAGGCGATTGAATGGCTGCTGCAGAGCCCATCTGAAAATTTTGCGGGGCTTGCCGAAATCGCGAAAATCCTCCTATAATGAGAGCTTCCCTGATACGGAGCGCGGCGCAGAGAAATCAGCGCAGTGGCTGCAAAAAGCAGTGCGGCACCAACCGCTTGCTGGCAATCAGGGAAGCAGTGTTCCGAAAGGAGCCCATGCGGGAATAGCTCAGTTGGTAGAGCGCAACCTTGCCAAGGTTGAGGTCGCGAGTTCGAGTCTCGTTTCCCGCTCCAGATTTCCTTGATGAAGGGAAGCCCAGGCTTCCCTTTTTCGTCAGCGGGTCTCGGGGTTCTTGAAAGTACACTCACCTTCGGTGAAACGAAGGCGCGATAGCAAAGCGGTTATGCAACGGATTGCAAATCCGTCTAGTCCAGTTCGACTCTGGATCGCGCCTCCAGTCACGGAAGTCAATGCGGGAATAGCTCAGTTGGTAGAGCGCAACCTTGCCAAGGTTGAGGTCGCGAGTTCGAGTCTCGTTTCCCGCTCCAAACACCAAACGGGGGTGCCTTCGGGCTGCTTCCGGCGTCAGGTGAAAGCCTGATGATCCCAAGCGGGAATAGCTCAGTTGGTAGAGCGCAACCTTGCCAAGGTTGAGGTCGCGAGTTCGAGTCTCGTTTCCCGCTCCAAAATCTGAAAGGCCGCTGCATCTTGTGCAGCGGCTTTTTTGTTGGTGCCGCAGCAGCGGTGCCAATCGCGCCCGCGATAATTCGGCGCGCGCCCGGATGGCGAAATCGGTAGACGCAGCGGACTTAAAATCCGCCGCCGTAAAAGGCGTACGGGTTCAAGTCCCGTTCCGGGTACCACGCAGGCGGCTGGCTTTCCGGCCTGCTCAGAGCGTGATGTTCTCGACTGGCTCGAAGAGCCCGAGTTGCTCTCGTGCCAGGCGAGCCAGCACCATGGTGTCGCCGGTCGATTGAAGCCGCACCTGGCCCTTGTTCCCGCTGTCGGCTGACCGTTCCGGATGGCGCGCCACCCAGAGGTTCAAGGCTTGCCGAGCAACGGCGTCTGCCGTGTCCAGCAACTGCACTTCCGGGCCCAGCCGTTGTGCGATGCGCTCGGCGACGAACGGATAGTGCGTACAGCCCAGCACTGCGGTGTCGACCTCGGCCCGGCGCAGTTCTGCGCAGTAGAGGTCCAACAACTGGTCGACCTGTTCGCAGGCGATTTCGCCTTGCTCGATGGCGGCTGCCAGCCCGCGGCAACCGACCCCGAGGATCTTGCAGTCATTCGCGTAACGAGCCAGCAGGCTGGCAAAGCGTTCGCTGGCCAGTGTTGACGGCGTGGCCATCACGCCCACCCTGCGGTTGCGGCTCAGCGCGACGGCAGGCTTCACGCCGGGTTCCACGCCCACAAGGTCCAGCGTGGGGTGCCGCTCGCGCAAGGTGTCAATGGCCCAGGCCGTTGCAGTGTTGCAAGCAATGACGATCAGGCTTGCGCCCTGGTCAATCAGGTGTTGGGTGACTTTCAGTGAGCGTTCGACGACGTGCGCCGGATTGCGGTCTCCGTAGGGCGCATGGCCTGAATCGGCGATGTAAAGCAATGGCAGCGCGGGCTGACGTTGGCGCAGTGCGCGCAACACCGAAAGGCCGCCCACACCGGAGTCGAAAACGCCGATCAGTCGGCTGTTCGGAGCAGGATGGTTCATATGGAGGTCGCAAGTCTAGCGGGGAGGGGCAGGCCTTGTTCCGGCCTGACAGGCTGCTTGCAATCTGTTCACGGCAGGGCTTTGGATTTTGCTGACCTTGTGTCTAAAATAGCACGATCGTTCGTTTTATCCGGCGAGCGTTTCAGATCACCTCGCTGTGGCTGTTCCCGATGGCGTGCCACCTGCGCCGCCATAGAATTTCCCGTTTACGTAAACGTCAATCAAACCGACAGATCCGACAGGAGCAACGCGATATGAAGGTACTCGTCCCCGTGAAACGGGTGGTGGACTACAACGTCAAGGTCCGCGTGAAGAGCGACGGCACAGGCGTGGACATCGCCAACGTCAAGATGAGCATGAACCCGTTCGACGAGATTGCCGTCGAAGAGGCTGTGCGCCTGAAGGAAAAGGGCCTGGTGACCGAGGTCATCGCCGTGTCCTGTGGCGTCACCCAGTGCCAGGAAACCCTGCGCACGGCGATGGCCATCGGCGCCGACCGGGCCATCCTGGTCGAGACCAGCGAGGAACTGCAGCCGCTGGCGGTGGCCAAGCTGCTCAAGGCCCTGGTCGACAAGGAGCAGCCGGGTCTCGTGATCCTGGGCAAGCAGGCCATCGACGACGACTGCAACCAGACCGGCCAGATGCTGGCCGCGCTCGCAGACCTGCCGCAGGCGACCTTCGCCTCCAAGGTCGAGCTGAGTGCAGACTCGGTGTCCGTCACCCGCGAGGTGGACGGCGGTGGAGAAACGCTGAAGCTCTCGCTGCCGGCCGTCATCACCACCGACCTGCGCCTGAACGAGCCGCGCTACGTCACGCTGCCCAACATCATGAAGGCCAAAAAGAAGCAGCTCGACGTGCTCAAGCCCGCCGACCTTGGCGTGGACGTCACGCCGCGCGTCAAGACCCTGAAGGTCTCCGAGCCGCCCAAGCGCGGCGCGGGCGTGAAGGTGCCGGACGTTGCGGCGCTGGTGAACAAGCTGAAGAACGAAGCGAAGGTGATCTGACCATGACGACGCTTGTCATTGCCGAACACGACCACGGCAGCCTCAAGGGCGCCACCCTCAACACCGTGACCGCCGCCGTGCAGATCGGTGGCGACGTGCACGTGCTGATCGCCGGCAGCAATGCCGGTGGCGCCGCCACCGCAGCCAGCCAGATCGCAGGCGTCGCCAAGGTGCTGCAGGCCGACGCGCCGCACCTGGCCGAACAGCTGGGCGAAGACGTGGCCGCGCAAGTCCTGGCCATTGCCTCGAACTACAGCCACATCTTCTTCCCCGCCACCGCGCACGGCAAGAACGTCGCCCCGCGCGTGGCGGCCAAGCTGGACGTGGGCCAGCTCAGCGACATCACCAAGGTGATCAGCGCCGACACCTTCGAGCGCCCGATCTACGCTGGCAACGCGATTGCCACCGTGCAGACCGCCGACGCGACCAAGGTCGCCACCGTGCGCAGCACCGGCTTTGACGCCGCAGCGACCGGCGGCTCGGCAGCGGTGGAGGCCATCACCGCAGTCGCGCCGAACGGCAAGTCCAGTTTCGTCGGCCGCGAGGTCACCAAGAGCGACCGGCCCGAACTCACCGCCGCGAAGATCATCGTCTCCGGCGGCCGGGCGATGGGCAGCAGCGACAAGTTCAACGAGGTGCTGACGCCGCTGGCCGACAAGCTGGGCGCCGCACTCGGCGCCAGCCGCGCCGCGGTGGACGCTGGCTACGCGCCCAACGACTGGCAGGTCGGCCAGACCGGCAAGATCGTGGCACCCAGCCTGTACATCGCCTGCGGCATCTCGGGCGCGATCCAGCACCTGGCCGGCATGAAGGACTCCAAGGTGATCGTGGCGATCAACAAGGACCCGGAGGCGCCGATCTTCAGCGTGGCGGACTATGGCTTGGAAGCCGATTTGTTCGTCGCGGTGCCCGAGTTGATCAAGGCCCTTTGACCCATGGCTTGCCGGTGCGGCACGCACTGGCGGCTTTGCCCAGAGGCGCCCTTGATGGCGCCTTTTTTCCGACCGGAGACAAGCCCAATGACCTATCGCGCTCCCGTGAAGGACATGTTGTTCGCGATGAAGGAACTCGCGAACATCGAGGCCGTGGCGCAACTGCCCGGCTTCGAGGACGCTGGTTTCGATACCGCGCAGGCGGTGCTCGAAGAATGCGCCAAGCTCAACGAAGATGTGATCGCCCCTCTGAACTGGGAAGGCGATCTGCACCCTTCGTGGTTCGAGGGCGGGGAGGTGCGCGCCACCAAGGGCTTCAAGCAAGCCTTCCAGCAGTTTGCGCAAGGGGGCTGGCAGGGCTTGCATCACCCGGCAGACTTTGGCGGCCAGGGCTTGCCCAAGCTGATCCATGCGGCCTGCATCGAGATGACCAATGCGGCCAACACCAGCTTCGCACTGTGCCCGCTGCTGACCGACGGCGCCATCGAAGCCCTGCTGACCGCAGGCACCGAAGAACAACGTAGCACCTACATCCCGAAGCTGATCGACGGCAGTTGGACCGGCACGATGAACCTGACCGAGCCGCAGGCCGGTTCTGACCTGGCGGCGGTGCGCAGCCGCGCCGAGCCGCAGGCGGACGGCAGCTACAGGGTCTTCGGCACCAAGATCTTCATCACCTGGGGTGAGCACGACATGGCCGAGAACATCGTCCATCTGGTGCTGGCCCGGGTCACCGGCGCACCCGAAGGCGTGAAGGGCATCTCGCTGTTCATCGTGCCCAAGTTCATGGTGAATGCAGATGGTTTGCTGGGCGCGCGCAACGACGTGCACTGTGTCAGCATCGAGCACAAGCTGGGCATCAAGGCCAGCCCGACCGCCGTGCTTCAGTACGGCGACAACGGTGGCGCCATCGGCTACCTCGTGGGCCGGGAAAACCGTGGCCTGGAGTACATGTTCATCATGATGAACGCGGCCCGCTTCGGCGTGGGCATGCAGGGCATCGGCGTGGCAGACCGTGCCTACCAGCGCGCGGTGGCCTATGCGCGCGACCGCGTGCAGTCGCGCCCGGTGGACGGCTCGCTGCCCGGAGCCGCGCCCATCATCCATCACCCTGACGTGCGCCGCATGCTGATGACGATGCGCGCCTACACCGAAGGCTGCAGGGCGATGGCGCTGGTCGCGGCTGCAGCCTCGGACGCTGCGCACGCGCACCCTGACGCGGAAGTCCGCAAGCAGAACGCCGCCTTCTATGAATTCATGGTGCCGCTGATCAAGGGCTATTCCACCGAGATGAGCATCGACGTGGCCAGCCTGGGCGTGCAGGTGCACGGCGGCATGGGCTTCATCGAAGAGACCGGTGCAGCCCAGCACTACCGCGATGCCAAGATCCTGACCATCTACGAAGGCACGACGGCGATCCAGGCCAACGATCTGGTTGGCCGCAAGACCTCGCGCGACGGCGGCGCCACCGCGCGAGCTGTCGCCACGCAGGTCGCTGTCACCGAGCAGCAACTGGCACAGCAAGACAGCGCCGCAGCGCAGTCCTTCGCCAAGCGACTGGGTGCGGCGCGCGAGGCTTTCCTGCAGGTGGTGGACTTTGTGGTCGCCCACACGCGCAGCAACCCGAACGCGGTATTCGCCGGCAGCGTCAACTACCTGATGCTGGCGGGCAACCTGGTGGCAGGCTGGCAGATGGGCCGCGCGCTGCTGGCTGCCGAAGCAGGCCTGGCGGCAGGCACTGACTCCGACTTCATGGCGGCCAAGATCGCCACCGCGCGTTTCTACGCCGACCACATCCTGACCCAGGTGCCCGGCCTGCGCGACCGCATCGTCGATGGCGCAGACGCCGTCACCGCCCTTGCCCTGGAGGCCTTCTGATGGCTTTGCCTGCTGTTTTCGCGAACCTGTCGCTGCCGGTCATCGGCTCGCCGCTGTTCATCATCTCCAACCCCAAGCTGGTCATCGAGCAGTGCAAGGCGGGCGTCGTCGGCTCGATGCCGGCGCTCAACGCCCGTCCTGCCGAGCAACTGGAGGACTGGCTGGCCGAGATCACCGAGACCCTGACCGCCTATGACCGCGCCAACCCGGACAAGCCCGCGGCGCCGTTCGCGATCAACCAGATCGTGCACAAGAGCAATGACCGGCTGGACCATGACATGGCGATGTGCGCCAAGTTCAAGGTGCCCCTGGTCATTACCTCGCTGGGCGCGCGTACCGATGTGAATGACGCTGTGCACAGCTGGGGTGGCGTGGTGATGCACGACATCATCAACAACGCCTTTGCGCACAAGGCCATCGAGAAGGGCGCGGACGGCCTGGTGGCGGTGGCGGCTGGTGCTGGCGGCCATGCGGGCGTGAAGAGCCCGTTTGCGCTGATCCAGGAAATCCGCCAGTGGTTCGACGGCCCGCTGGCCCTTTCCGGCGCCATTGCGTCGGGTGGTGCCATCCTCGCGGCGCAAGCCATGGGGGCCGACTTTGCCTACATCGGTTCGGCCTTCATCGCCACCGATGAAGCCCGCGCGGCCGATGCCTACAAGCAGGCCATCGTCGACGGCAGCAGCGACGACATCGTCTACAGCAACCTGTTCACCGGCGTGCATGGCAACTATCTGGCGCCTTCCATCGTCGCGGCTGGCCTGGACCCGGCGAACCTGCCGGAAAGCGACCCGTCCAAGATGAACTTCGGTGGCGATGCGAAGAAGGCCTGGAAGGACATCTGGGGCTGCGGCCAGGGCATTGGGGCGATCGACAAGGTGCAGCCGACCGCCGACCTGGTGGCCCGCTTCAAGCGCGAGTACGACACGGCGCGTGCGCGCCTGCAGCTCTGGGCACGGTGACGGGCATCACCTCAGCGCGCCAGGTCAGTCTCAGGTGGCGCTGACCGCCAGGTCTGCATCGCAGCCGCTGGCCGCCGAAATCCATCGCCGTGCCAGCCGGCTCAGCAGCTTTGCGGCCGGTTCGGGCAGCCAGTGCAGCACCTGGCGCGGTGCGGCGACCATGCCGCAGCGGTAGAGCCCGGCATCGGCCTGCCACTGCAAGGCCAGGCAAGCGCCTTGGCGTTTGCCGCTCACCAGCATGCCAAGCGGGCAGGGTGCCCAGGCGCAACAAACGCCGCAGCCATTGCAGGCCTGGCCAACGGCCGGTTTGGGCGGTGCTTCCAGTTGCAGGCGGATCACGCGCTGGACAAACGGCGCGGCGGGTGGCGGGTGAACCATGCCGCCAGTTTCTGCCGGCGCCGCACTGGCCAAAATGCCGAACACCCCCTTTTTGCCAGTGCTGTTATCCCCCGATGGAGGCTGTGACTTCCGCGGCGCAGCAGTAAGCTTCGTATTGCAAGCGGCGCACAGATACCTCCTTGCCACGTAGTTTTGCTTAGCCTAGGTCAAAGCAAGGGTGTTAGAGTGCCGCCTCTTATCCGATCCTTCTGTGTCCCCTTGCTGGTCGCTTCCACGGCAGCAAGGCGGATCGCAATCCGCCAAACGGTCTAGCCGGGCCGCGGAAGGTTGATCAACCCATCGGAGCTCTGGAAACCGGAGCGAAAGGTGAGCGAAACATGATGCAGCAATACGGGGCGAACTCGTACCTGTTTGGAGGCAATGCGCCGTACGTCGAAGAGATGTACGAGGCCTACCTCGACAACCCGGGCTCCGTGCCCGACAACTGGCGCCAGTACTTCGACGCGTTGCAAAACGTGCCGGCAGCCGACGGCTCCGACAGCCGCGACGTGCCCCACGCGCCGGTGATCGAATCCTTTGCGCAGCGCGCCAAGTCGAACGCTTTCGCCGTCAAGGCCAGCTCGACCGACCTGGCCGTCGCCCGCAAGCAGGTGCACGTCCAGTCGCTCATCTCGGCTTACCGCTTCCTCGGCTCCCGCTGGGCCGACCTGGATCCGCTCAAGCGCACCGAGCGGCCCAAGATTCCCGAACTGGAACCGGCGTTCTATGACCTGAGCGAGTCCGACATGGACATCACGTTCAGCGCCACGAACACCTATTTCAGCAAGGCTGAACACATGACTCTGCGCGAGATCATGCAAGCCTTGCGCGAGACCTATTGCGGCTCGGTGGGTGCGGAAATCATGCACTGCACCGACCCGACCGAAAAGCGTTGGTGGCATGAGCGCCTGGAAACGGCGCGCAGCAAGCCCAGTTTCAGCCCCGAGAAGCGCACCCACATCCTCGATCGCCTGACCGCGGCCGAAGGCCTGGAACGCTACCTGCACACCAAGTACGTCGGCCAGAAGCGCTTCTCGCTGGAAGGCGGCGAAAGCTTCATCGCCTCGATGGACGAACTGGTGCAGCGCGCCGGTGAAAAAGGCGTGCAGGAAATCGTCATCGGCATGGCCCACCGTGGCCGCCTGAACGTGCTGGTCAACACCCTGGGCAAGGCGCCCAAGGACCTGTTCTCCGAGTTCGACCACACGGCGCCGGAAGATCTGCCTTCCGGCGACGTGAAGTACCACCAGGGTTTCTCCAGCGACGTTTCGACGCCTGGTGGCCCGGTCCACCTGAGCCTGTCGTTCAACCCGTCTCACCTGGAAATCGTCAACCCGGTGGTCGAGGGCTCGGTCAAGGCCCGCATGGACCGCCGCGGCGACAAGGTCGGCAGCCAGGTGCTGCCGGTGCTGGTGCACGGCGATGCGGCCTTTGCCGGCCAGGGCGTGGTCATGGAAACGCTGGCGCTGGCACAGACCCGCGGTTACTACACCGGCGGCACGCTGCACATCGTCATCAACAACCAGATCGGCTTCACGACCAGCGACCCGCGCGACACCCGCTCGACGCTGTACTGCTCCGACGTGGTCAAGATGATCGAGGCGCCGGTGCTGCACGTGAACGGCGACGATCCTGACGCCGTCGTCTGGTGCACGCAGCTGGCGATGGACTACCGCCAGCAGTTCAAGAAGGACGTGGTCGTCGACATCATCTGCTTCCGCAAGCTGGGCCATAACGAGCAGGACACGCCTGCCCTGACCCAGCCGCTGATGTACAAGACCATTGCCAAGCACCCGGGCACGCGCAAGCTGTTCGGTGACAAGCTGGTGGCGCAGGGCGTGCTGCCGCCCGAAGGCCCGGACGACATGGTCAAAGCCTTCCGTGCCGCGATGGATGCCGGCAAGCACACGGTGGACCCGGTGCTGACCGACTTCAAGAGCAAGTACGCGGTCGACTGGTCGCCCTTCCTCGGCAAGAAGTGGACCGACGCAGCCGACACCGCGCTGCCGCTGGCCGAGATCAAGCGCCTGGCTGAGCGTGTCACCACCATCCCTTCCAACTTCAAGCTGCACCCGCTGGTGGAGAAGGTGATTGCCGACCGCGCTGCCATGGGCCGTGGCGACGTGAACATCGACTGGGGCATGGGCGAACACCTGGCCTATGCGTCGCTGGTCGCGTCGGGCTACCCGATCCGCCTGTCGGGCGAAGACAGCGGCCGCGGCACCTTCGTGCACCGCCATGCCGTGTTGCACGACCAGAACCGCGAGCGCTTCGACGAAGGCATCTACATCCCGCTGCAGAACGTGGCCGAGAACCAGGCCCCGTTTGTCGTCATCGACTCCATCCTGTCTGAAGAGGCAGTGCTGGGCTTCGAATACGGCTACGCCGCGGCCGAGCCGAACACGCTGACCATCTGGGAAGGCCAGTTCGGCGACTTCGTCAACGGCGCGCAGGTCGTGATCGACCAGTTCATCGCGTCTGGCGAAGTGAAGTGGGGCCGGGCCAATGGCCTGGTGCTGATGCTGCCGCACGGCTACGAGGGCCAGGGCCCGGAGCACAGCTCGGCGCGCCTGGAGCGCTTCATGCAGCTCTCGGCCGACAACAACATGCAGGTGGTGCAGCCGACGACGGCCAGCCAGATTTTCCACCTGCTGCGCCGGCAGATGGTGCGGCAGTTCCGCAAGCCGCTGATCATCATGACGCCGAAGTCGCTGCTGCGGAACAAGGAAGCGACCTCGCCGCTGTCCGAGTTCACCAAGGGCGAATTCCGCACCGTGATCCCGGATGCCGCAGCCGACATCGACAACGCCAAGGTCAAGCGCGTGATCGCGTGCTCGGGCAAGGTCTATTACGACCTGGTCAAGAAGCGCGAAGAGAAGAAGGCCACCGACGTGGTGATCCTGCGCGTCGAGCAGCTCTATCCGTTCCCGCACAAGGCCTTCGCGACCGAGATCAAGAAGTACCCGAACGCGACGGAAATCGTGTGGTGCCAGGACGAGCCGCAAAACCAGGGCGCCTGGTTCTTCGTGCAGCACTACATCCACGAGAACATGCTCGACGGCCAGAAGCTGGGTTACGCCGGCCGCCCGGCCTCGGCATCGCCGGCTGTCGGCTACGCCCACCTGCACCAGGAGCAGCTCAAGGCGCTGCTGGACCAGGCCTTCGGCAAGCTCAAGGGCTTTGTGCTCTCGAAATAAGCCTGTCGTCCACAGACCTCATCCAGCCGTTCAGGCTCAACGTCCTCAGACACAGTCCAGGCCAACGCGCGCAGGTGCCGCCCTCCGGGGCACCTGCTGCGCCAGCCTCACAGCGGTGCTGGCGAAGGTCGCATCCGGTGACCAACCCCATCCCCGCACCCAACGAACAACATCATGGCAATCGTAGAAGTCAAGGTTCCGCAGCTGTCCGAGTCAGTGGCCGAGGCCACCCTGCTGCAATGGAAGAAGAAGCCCGGCGATGCCGTGGCGATCGATGAAATCCTGATCGAGATCGAGACCGACAAAGTCGTGCTCGAAGTGCCGGCCCCTTCCGCCGGCGTGCTCAAGGCACTGGTGGTGGCCGATGGCGGCACCGTGGTGGCCGACCAGGTCATCGCCCAGATCGACACCG
>NZ_VIDT01000002.1 GCF_006519715.1 Ideonella azotifigens | reverse complement strand
AGCTTGGCCGTCTGCGCCAGCAGCAGCCCCGGCAGCATGGCCATCAGCAGCGGCAGGCCCACCCGCCCCCGCGTTGCCCAGGTACGCACACTCACTTCGTCACCACGCCTTTCATGCCACCGCCAATCAGCGCGGCCACGTCGGCCAGCACGAAAAACGGCGCCAGCCCGCCGGGTGCCGCCAGGTAGCGGGCTTCCCATTCGGGCTCGAACTTGTCCTTGAAACTGTGCAGGCCGCGGAAGTTGTAGAAGCGGTCCCCGTATTTGTAGAGCAGCCGGCCCAGTTGCTGCCAGCGCGGCGCCTTGCGACGCTCGGCCATGCCCGCCATGGGCGACATGCCCAGCCCGAAACGCTGGTAACCCTCGGCCTGCAGGTGCAGCATGACCTTGGCGAACAGGAAGTCCATGGTGCCGGGCGGGGCGCCGGGCAGGTAGCGCATCAGGTCCACGCTGGCTTCCTGCTTCGCAGCGGTGCTCAGCAGGTTGGCAAAGGCGATGACCTTGCCCTCGCGCCAGACCACGGCCACCGGCAGCTGCTGCAGGTAGGCCTCGTCGAAGCGGCCAACGGAAAAGCCTTTTTCACGGCCGCGCTGGTGCGTGAGCCAGGCCTGCGAAACCTCGCGCAGCTGCGGCAGCAACTCGGCCACGCGGGCCGGGGGCAGCACCTCGAAGCTCAGGCCTTCACGCTCGCCGCGGTTCACGCCGGAGCGCAGGTTGGCGCGCTTGGCGCCCTTGAGGCTGAAGTCAGGCAGGTTCACATGCGCATATTCGCCCAGCTTCAGCGCCTGCAGGCCGCAATCCAGGTACAGCGGCAGGGCCACTGGCCGCACCTGGTAGAAGGCCGCACGACCGCCATGGGCGTTGGCCAGCTCGATGAACTGCCACACCAGGTCGGCCCACTCGCGGCTGTCGCCAAACGGGCCGTACAAGGACACCCAGCTGCGCGCCTGCTTGCCGTACATCAGGAAGCTCCTGCCGGACGGCGAGAACATCAGCTGCTTGTCGCCGATCAGCGCGTAGCAGCCGTCGGACGAGGGGTTGGCGCGGATGATGGCCGCCGCGCGGGCGATCTGCTCGGGCGTGGTGCGGCTCAGCACGCCGGCTGGCTGGCGCATCAGCTGCCACAGGAAAAACGCCAATGCCATCAAGGCCACGCCCATCAGCGCGCGCAGCGAGCGCGGGGCCTGCCCGTCCAGCTCGAACTGCCACCACAGGTGGTTGCTGTAGGCCACTTCCTGGTAGGCGAAAAACAGCACCCACACACAGGCCAGCACCACGCCCAGCAGCGCCAGCAGCCACTCCGGCTCCAGCCGCTGGGCGAACAGCGAGGACGGCCGGTTGAACTGCTTGCGCGAGATCACCAGCAGCAGCACCAGCATGCTGAGGAAGGCCGCCTCGTTCAGCGCAATGCCCTTGGGCAGCGCCAGCAGCGCAGCCACCATCGACAGCCCCAGCGCCGCCCACCAGGCCGCGTCCAGCCGGTGCAGCAGCCCGCGCGCCACCAGCAGCAGCCCGAGGCCGGCCACGCTGCCGAGAAAGTGCGAGGCCTCGATCAGCGGCAGCGGCACACGCAGCGTGGCCAGCACCTCGCGCGCGTCTTCGGTGAAAGGGGTGACGCCGGAGACCAGCAGCCACAGGCCGGCGACCATCGTCAGTGCCGCCATCAGGCGCGGGCTCAGGTGCACGGCCATGCGGCTCACAGGTGCGGCCACGCCTGAGCGCAACTCGTAGGCGATCAGGGTGCCGGTGGCCAGCAGCAGCGGCAGCACGTAGTAGATGCCGCGGTTCAGCAGCAGCGCGCCCAGCATCGCGTCACTGGGCACCCCGGTGCCGCTGGCCAGCAGCATCACCGCCTCGAACACGCCCACGCCGCCCGGCACGTGGCTGATGATGCTGGCGGCGATGGCAATCGCATAGAAGGCGATGAAGGTCGGCAGGCCGATGTGGTTGGTCGGCAGCAGGAACCAGAGCGCTGCGGCCGAAGCGGCCAGCTCCACTGCGGAAATGAGCAGCTGGCGCAGCGCCAGGTTCAGCGTAGGCAGGCGCAGCGTCCATCGCCGGCCGCGGCCCAGGCCCACCTGCAGCAGGTGCTGGCGGCTGCACAGCCACAGGAAGCCGGCAAGCGCCAGCAGCATGGCCAGCGCCAGCACGCGCAGCCACCAGGCCCGGCTGTGCAGCAGCGGCGCGACGTCCGCCGCGCCCCACAGCAGGCCCATGGCACCGAACACCATCATGCCCAGCGCAAAGGCCGCTGCATTGAAGCCGATGACCCGCGCGATCTGAGGCGGCTCCAGCCCCGCCGCGGCATACAGCCGCATGCGCACCGCACCGCCCGACAAAGGTCCGAGGCCGATGGTGTTGGACAGCGCATAAGCAACGAAGGAAGTCAGCAGCACGGTGCTGCGCGGCACCTTGGCCCCGGCATATCGCAGCGCGGAGGCGTCGTACTGGGTCAGCGCAAGATAGCTGGCGGCGGTGGCGAGCAGCGCGGCGAAGATGTCGATGTTGGGCGTGGCCGAGACGGCGGCCATCACGCTGGCATAGCGCACCTCGCGCAACAGCCCCTGCAGTGCGAAGCCCACGGCGCCCGCCAGCACCAGCCCCAACGCGGCCAGCAGCCAGGGCCGCAGGCGGGGCCACCACTCACCAAGCCTGGCCACAGGCGAACGGGGCTGCACAATCAACGGGGGTTCGGGAACGGACACAGGTCTTCTTGCTTTCTGGGTGGCCGGGTCAGGCACATTCTGTCGGTTTTGAATCCATTGTTGCGAATGGATTCAATGCCGACGAAGCTGAACGCCGTTGCAGTTGCGACGGTGCACAGTGCCACGCAAGCCTCGCACCAGCTTCTGCCAGGCAAACCGAGTACCCGCGTCAAGGCGCAGGCGGCTGCCACCAGTCGTATTCCCACTGCCACGGCATGCGGGTGGCGCCCAGCACCCGCTCGGCCAGCGCCGGGTAGAGCCGCTCGGCGCGCACGTCGTTGGCCAGCAGCACGATGCAGCGCTGGCCAGCTTCCAGGCACAAGGCCATGTTGCCGGTGGCGTCGTCGTGGCCGCCCTTGAGCCAGGCTGGGCCGCTGGCATCGTCGAAGCGCACGACGCCCAAGGCAGCGGAGAGGCCGATGGCCTGGTAGCGCGTTTCGGTGGGTGGCAGGAAGGTCGGGAACTGGTGCGCGGAGGTGATGGGCAACTGCCCTTTGATCCATTCGGCGCGCGCTGCCGGGCTCAGGCCGTCGCCTCGCATGAAGCCGGCCCACATGCGCGCCTGGTCGGCAATCGTCGTGTCCATCGAACCGGCGGCGCGCACATTGCTGCGCTCGTCATGCGGCAGCTCGCTGCCGTCCAGCTGGTAGCCGTCGGCCAGGTTGTTGGCAAAGTCCGGCCGCCAACGCATGCTGGTGCGGGTCATGCCGAAACGGTCGAAGATGCGGCGCTGCATTTCCTGGCCCACGTCCAGGCCCAGGCCTTTTTCCAGCACGAACTGCAGCAGGTTGATGCCTTCGCCGGAATACGCATAGCGGCTGCCGGGATCGAAGTGGAACTGCAGCCGCTGGTCCGCCTCGACCCATCGGAAATTTGCAAAACCGCTGCTGTGCGTGAGCAGCATGCGAGGCGTGAGCTGGCGCCAGCGCTCGTCGCCAGCCAGGTCGGCGTAACCGCGCTTGGCATCGCCGTACTTCGGCAAGGGCTGCGGCAGCAGCTGCGCCAGCGGCGCGTCCAGCGACAGCCGGCCCTCGTCCGCCAGTTGCATCACCATGTAGCCGAAAGCCGCCTTGGTCAGCGAGGCGCCATACATCACCGTGTCCGGCGTGAGCGGCAAAGCCTTGGCCACATTGCGCTGCCCGTAGGCGGCCACCTTGACCACCTGGCCGTGTTCGATCACCGCCAGTGCCAGGCCCTTGACCTGCTCGCGCTGCATCAACTGGCGCACCGCGTCGTCCAGCGAAGCGCTGGCCAGCGGAGCCGACGGAGGGCCGGCGCACGCGCCCAGCAGCATCGCCCCCGCAGCCCATGCACAAGCCCCCATCCACCGCCAACCTGGCTTCATCGTTGCTGGCTCCGTTGTGGTGCGACGGTTCATCAAGCCATTCCTGAAAGACATGCGAGGCAGCGCGTGCGACACGGCGGCCATTCACCTACGAACCTGGACGGAGGCGTGCCTTGTCGAGCTTGATGGCCACCCCGACACTTCGGCCCGCAAGATTGGGCACGCTGTAGTGTGCCGAACTGCCAAGGATGATGGCGCATTCGGACAGCGTGAATCCATGGTCCTGCTGCAGCCATTGAATGAGTCCTGTCGTGGCCGAGCGCAGCGCTTCGTCCAAAGAACCCGCCTGGCCCAGCACCATGATCTGCGTCGGGGATTCAACCCGCGGCATCGCGATCGATTTCCCCTTGATCACCTCCACTGTGAATTCGACATCCATCGAGGTTTCCAGCGCGTACTGCGAGGTTTCGCCATCGCCTTGAAGGGCATGGGCGTCGCCCAGGTAAAGCAAGGCGCCCGGCTGCTGGACGGGCAGGTAGACCACATTGCCTTCCACTACTTCGTTGAAATCCATGTTGCCGCCAAACCTTCCGGTGTCTCCGGTGGAAATGGGAGCCGATCCAAAACCCGGTGCAACCGCAAGCCCGCCCAGCATCGGGCGAACCGGTACGACAAACTCCTTCAAGCGCTCGGTCGGCGTTTCAAGGCTTGCCAAACCGCGCATCCGATCCAGCTTCCAGCGCACCGGCTGGCCCAGGTCCGCCGCTTTGCCAACCAGGCTGGCACCCAGCGCCCTACCCACGATGGTATCCAGGCTGTCGGCATGGTCCCGGTTCAGGCGCAGGCGGTTGAGCCGCACCACCAGCGTGTCGCCAGGCGAGGCTGTCGCGACAAAAAACGGGCCGGTCTGCGGGTTGCCGAACAAGGCGCGGGTGACGCCGTTTTCGTCCACGCCACCTGAATCGATGGTCTTGGTGTGCACGGTGTCGCCCGGCCAGATAGTCAGGACTGGCGCGCGGTGCGGACTGAACTCGTTGGAATACTCCGTTGGCTCGAACTCGTGGCGGCGCGGCGGTCCTGCCGGTCGATCGGGAATGCGGCGCGCTGAAAAGCCATGCTTGGCACGCCTGGCCGGGTTGTTGCTGTCCGGAAAGTCGGCAATGCCATCGATGCGTCCGCCCTTGATCGTGCCGGCAAACGAATACCTCGCGTTGTTCGCGCCGGTTTCCTCGAACGTGATGGTCGAGCCATGGCGACGCCCCGTGACCTTGTCGCCGTCCATGTCCCCCGCAATCGCCTCGCCATCCTGTTTCAAGGTGAGGGTTTGATAGACAGGATTGCCCCAGAGATCGGTCGTCACGACCCACTGCTCGGTCGCCTGCGCCAGCGCGGCCCCGGGGATCAGGCAAAACAGCAAGGCAACACGTTTCAACATCAAGCAGGTTCCGGTTCGATTCATGAATTCACATGGGTTGTTTCAGCGCACCAGGCTACCGCTGGTGGCCCGGGATATGCCCGGATCTCCAGCAAATGCTGATTCGGATCGTTGAAATAAAGCGTGGGCGCTGGCCCGCGTGCACCGCTTTCCTCGCCTGGCCCGGTGTTGGTTCCCACCGAATCGAAGGTCGGGCCGTGGGCCATGCCGGCCGCCTTGATGCGCACGAAGATCTGCTCGAATTCCTCGCTGCTCACCGCAAACGCGTAGTGCTCGAATCCGGGCGTGCCCCAAGGCGCCAACTGCAGCTGACATTCTGGCCCTGCCCTGAGCACGGTGAACGGTCCGTCCTGCCCCTGCAAGGTGAAACCCAACACCTGCGTGTAGAACGCGATGCTGGCGGCCAGGTCGTTGACCTTCAGGATGATGTGATCGAGTGTGGCCATTCGTGCAGTCCTCCGGGGTCACATGCCCACACCATGCGCCATCAGGCTGGCGCACAAGGCCACGCCCAGCAGCAGCACGACTTCCAGCCGCAGGGCCAGCATGATGCGCCGGTACTCCTGCGCCGAAACCGAAGGCGCCATGCCCTGGCTGGTCTGCGGGCGCCACTTGATGAAGCGAATCGTCGGGTAGATCGACAGCAGACCCGCCAGCACGAACAGCGTGAGCTTGGCGTGGAAAAACGGGTTGGCGAGATAGAAGCCGCTGCCCTTCTCGAAATAGAACACGCGCACCAGACCGATGATCAGCACCAGCCCGGCAAAGGTGCCATACCACCGGTCGCTAGCCTGAAGCCGCTTCGCCTCCGCCAAGGTCGGCGCGGGGCTCATGGTCTGCCACTCCAGGAAGACGGCGCCCACGATGCCGAAGACGGCGAGGAAATGAAGGAAGGCAAACACCGCGCTGATGGTCATGGATGTCCTCTTCAATGATCTTCGGTCATGCCCCGCCCAAGCGGGTCGGCGGCGCCTGAATCTCAGGCGCCAACATCCTTCAGCGAGGCCTGGTAAGCCTGAATCCTCGGCAACAGCAATTCCCGGCGCTGCAGGCTTGACGCAGGCCAATGCTGCGCCCGGTCGTAATACTCGGGCACTGCCGGCACGTCGCCGGACAACAGCACCCAAGGCTGCTTCGAGGCCGTGAAGATGTGGATGTCCGGCGGCAGCAGATCGGGGTTGTCCAGTGTGCCCACGCGCACGAACTTCACCAGCGGCCCCGCACCCGCGTAGTGGCTCCACACCGCCACCTGGCACCGCGGACAGCGCGCGATCTGCTGGCCCTCGCCACTCTCGGAAGGCATGTGCACCAGCGCCACTTCGCCACCCAGCGAATCCACCGCATCGCTTTCGATCATCGCGTTCAGCGCAAACGAAGCGCCCGATTCCCGCTGGCACCAGCGGCAATGGCAGCAGTGCACGAACAAGGGCGCAAGGTTCAACCGGTATCGGATCATGCGGCAATCACAGCCGCCTTCGATGGGGGTCATGGTGCGTGGCGAAATTGGAGCAGCGCCAGCCTACCCGCGGGAGCCCGCGATGGCAAACACCGCCATCACCGGCACACCCGGCAGCAGCAAGCCGACCACACACTGCCAGTCGGCCAGGCCCCGCAGTTCAGCGCGGAATCTCGCGCAACACGCGCACGCCGACGCGGCCGTCCGAGTCGACGAAGTTGATGTCGTAGCGATTGCGGATGCCGCAGCGCACGTAGGGTGCCTTGCCGTCCCACGAGCCTCCGCGCATCACCCGCTTCTCCTCGCCGCCGGATTCGATCTTCGGGTTGTTTTCCACCGCCGTCGGGTAAGGCGACACAAACTTGTCCTGCACCCATTCCCACACGTTGCCAGCCATGTCATGCAGGCCCAGGCCATTGGCCTTCTTGGTGCCGACCGGGTGGGTCTGCTTGCCCGCTTCCGCCTTGTTGAACCAGGCCACCTCACCCAGTTCGCTCGCACCCACGCCGCCAGGCCAGGTCTCGTCCTTGCCGCCACTGCGGCAGGCGTATTCCCACTCGGCCTCGGTCGGCAAGCGGAACATGCCCTTGCCTTGCGCGCTGAGCTTCTGCACGAACTCCTGCGCCTGCAGCCATGAGACCTTGTCCACCGGGCAATTGTCGCCACAGCCCGCGAACTTCGACGGGTTCACGCCCATCACCGCCCGCCACTGCGCCTGCGTGACCTCGTACTTGCCAATCTCGAAGTCGCTGACGCAAACGTTGTGGATGGGTTGCTCGTGTTTCTCGTAGCCCTGCGTGCCCATCTTGTAGCAACCACCCGGCACACGCACCATTTCGATGGTGGCCGCAACCTCCTCGGCCCGTGCCGCCGACGCACCCAGTGCCGCCGCGAGCAGGGAAAATGCCATCGCACTCTTCATCCATTCCTCCCTGAAATCACTGCTGATCCCAAAGATTCTGCCAGTGGCATGCGAGGCTCAGGCTCAGCACAGGCCCTGGACTTGGCCCCGGGGCCAGGCAACCCACCAGCGCCGAACCGCATTCAGGATCGTCCTCAAGCGCAGGCTCGTCGGCCAAACTAGGAAGCGTCATTCGCCGCCTGTGTGAACAGGGCCATGGCGGCGTTCGATTTCGGCGACTGAACCGATGACGAGTTGCGCCAGGACGGACGGGTCCAGATCCGCGAGGCGCTTGAAGTAGAGGCAACCCTTGCCCATCTTGTGCGGGCCCAGCCTGGACAGCAACTCGGCTGCGCCATCCCAGTACGGCGCCAGATAGAGCACGATCTCGCGCCCTCGAATCGCGAAGCCGACCAGGCATGAAGTGCCGGTCCTGCCGGATGCGTAGGTGTACTGGTAGGCGCCATAACCCACGATGCTCGGCCCCCACATCTTCGGGCCTTGCCCGGTGACCTTCTTGAGCAGGGCCATCAGGGCCTTGCAATCGGCTCGCTGCGCCTCGCTTGCCTTCGCGGCGATGTGGTCATCGACGCTTGCATCTGTCGGCTTGGTCTTGGCTTCTGGCATGGCGGGAATCCTGGCAGGGTTTTCAAAGCTCGGCGATGGTCAGAATGATGGCGACTTTCTTCTCATCGAGGCCCTGAAGATCTTCTTCGGCAATGCGACCTTCGCGCAGCAGACGCCCAAAGACGTGCAGCAGCTGCGAGTACCGGTAGTCGTACTTGAAGTCAATCTCCCTGCGCCTCTGATCGGTGCGCTTGATGAGAGACCACAGTTCATCAGGTTCGGATATGGATGCAGCCGCACGCTTGAACTCGGTGATGATGTCCGAGAGTTCCTTCTGCAACGCAGATTCAAAGACCGCTCGCGCGACCCGCTTCTCCGAGTTTGACCAGTTGATGTCGTGCATGTCTTGGCCTCCAGAACAAGGATCTCCAGACACGAGGGGCTGCCGAAGCCAGTCACCTCGATTGAAGGGTCAAGCAACGCTCGACCGTGCGTTCATGACTTCCCTTCCCGTTTGAACATCGCCTTCGTGTCTTCGAACCCGATGGGGGCGGATGTGTGCTCGTGGACGATGCGTAAAACATGGCCGCGGGTTTTGAGCACCCAGGTGATGCGGTTTTGCATGGCCCGAAGTTCTTCGCCTTGAGCCGAAAAGGCAGCGTACCTGGCGAAGGCGGTCATTGCGGCGAAGCTGGGCTCCGCCGTGATTTTCACGTCTTCGAACGTCACCCTGACGGTCTCGTCTCCGAGCGAAGAGAACCACCCCTCCACGGCGATTCGCCAAGCCGCGGCACCTTCGTATGACCAGGTTCCCCAAGTGTCGAATACCCGGACCTCGGCGTCGTAAAGCTGCATGAAGGTCTCGGCGTTCTTCGCCAGGACAGCGGACTTGTAGGTGTCGAGCTTTTGCAGAACCTGCTTCTCGGGATCACTCATGGTGAGTCCTTCCATTGACGATTGATCGTTGCGGCTGGTGACGGGCCGCAGCCAGTTCCAACAGGACATCCGGGCAGCGCTCTTCGTTCAAGCTGCCGTCTGTGAACTCTATCGCGCTGAAGCCGTGCCGCTTGTAGAAGCGGCGTGCGCCTGCATTGGCCTGGAATGTATAGAGCCTGACGGGCCGGGGAAGCGACGCAAGCCCATGCCCTGGCCAACAAAGCCCGGCAGCACATACAGCTGATCAATCCAGGAAATGCCCTTGGCCTCGGAGGTGGCCAGAATGCCAACCACGGCCTCCGCCATACAGGCAACCGAAACTCTACAAGAAGGCATGAGAATATTCCGTACCCAGTGGTGGGTTTCGACTGCGCTGTGCGCCATCGGCGCATATGGAATGAATGCCTTGCGAGACGAGATAATAACTTCGGCTACTGCCGATGCATCGTCGTTCACAGCCTTACGGAGAAGAGGTTGCATACGAAGGAATCACCCAGTCCTGGATTGGTATCGAAGTACCAATATTGACTTGCTGCGGAAGTTCAATCTGAGCGACCCAGCTTGATGCGGCAAGTCAGGTTGATTGAAGGGTCTACAGCTTGCGCGCATACGAAAAGCGCCCTGTGCACAGCCAAATGATGATCTGGGCACCGCTCCGGGAGCCGAGCGAGACTGCGCTGGAGTGGTCCTTGTCCAGAAACCAAGTATGCATGCCAGCACTGCTCATGGAGGGCGAACCCAGCAACTGGATCATGGCCGCAAGGGCCGTCTCCTTCTGCACTGATTCCAGCTTGACCAACAGCGCTCTTTCGCTTGCAGTCATTTGGGCCAGCGCATCAGCGTTCTGCTCTTCCTGGGTTTGATTGGGGTCGAAGCCGTAGCGCCACTTGTTGAGAAGACTGTCGGAACTCTGGATGCCAAAGATGTCCATGATGTTCTCGATGTATTGAAGCAATTGGTCTCGGTCTTCGCTGTCTGTGTTCTCGAACTCCTTCAACGTAGGCTTGAACTCGTCGAGCACTTCGGCCTTCGACGGCAGAGCGCTCAGTCGAGCAAGCAGACGGTTGGCAAGAGCGTTCACTCGCGCCTCGTATTCCAGGCGTGCGGCCTCGCTTGGCGGGCGATACAACCCTTCCTCTCGAAATTTCGGTAACGCTAAAAAGCGTTCGAGCGCTTGCCTCGTATCGCTGACAACGGACATAGGCACGGATCCCCCTGGGGTTTCGTTGCTCACCGCACCAGCCACAAGGCAAAAATTGAGAGCAGTGGAGAATAAGATGGCAACCAGCAGTCGACGGCTCATGGAAACCTAAATTTAAAATTCAGCTGCGTGGCAGCGGCTCGGTGCAATTCGGCATTGAAGGAGCCCGAATGGCGACTCAATCAAACGTAGGACTTGCCGCGCTAGGAGGTTCTTCACGGGTTGGGCGGAACTTCATGCGCCGCCGCGAGCCCAGTGCCAGAACAATGCTCCGGCCAGCGCGAACAAGCAAAAGTATGTGCCTAAAGCACCCACGAACTTGAGTGGGTGGCGCTCATTGACGGAGGGAACGAGAAGCGTGCCAGCAGCATGAAACCTGCAGACCAGAACTGCTGCCGCAAGGCCAGTGACAAAAATGCTCGGAGAGGCGGTGTTAGGCGTGGGCCCTCCGTACCCGAAAGAGGACGCTCACAAGAAGCGCGCCCACGGGAGCTGCTAGGGACCATATGGCCAACTGCCACGGAGCTGCCGGTCTTGGGAACTGAGCAAATGCCGTAGCAAAAACAGCACTTGCCACAAGGCTTCCCCGCAACGACCATGAATGCGATCCAGAGAGAAGGCAAGCGATGAACGCGCCAAGACCAAAGGACACCGCACGAAACAAAGTGTCTACGCGCCAGAAAGATGTTTGGCCGGCGATGAGCACAACATTTTCAGACGGTGGCTTGTCGTAGAGCCACTCGAGTGCAGCGATAGGCACCAAGTTGTCGATCAGCACTTGTGCTCCCAATGAGACCAACAGGGCCACAACGGTTGCAAACCAGATCGAACCGGTGAATTTCGGGGGTGCTGACATGCGACGTCTAACGAATGAAAGGGACTTCCCCGTCCCGATTGGTACCCTGGCCTATAGAAATCATCTCGCCTGCATCAGTTCGGCGTCGGAAGCCGGTTCGCTTTCGCGCCACCGCTCCTGCCGATGCGGGTGTAGGTGATCGTCCGAGCCGGGCCTTCTCCGGTCGTGACCGCCTTGATGGTGATGCCGCTGTCCGGGCCCACCAGACCTTCCGCCGTGGCGTAAAGAGGTTCACGGTGGCCGTCGCCGCGGTCGAAGATCAGGTCTTCGCCTGCCTGGCCGTGAATGATCCTGAATGGATCGACGCCCTGAATGTCGGCGAACGCATAGGTCCCAACAAACCTCTCGGAAACTGAGGCAGTGATTTCTGTGCGCACCACGACCGGCGTGGCCATGGCGTCTGGCCAGCCATACGCGTCGGCGATCCCGCGCAGCAGTTCGGCGATCAGGGGTTTGGCATTGTCGGAATTGGTCAGTATCGCGGCCCCTTGGCAGGTCGCGGGGTAGAGGATCAGTGAGGAGTTGTACCCTACGTTCGTGCCGTCATGTCCGAAATGGCGATTTTGGCCTTCGCCGCCGACAACAAAGCCGAGACTGCGTGAGCCGATCTGCGCCGTCGTCATCAGGTCGGCAATCCCCGGCGATAGAAGAGCGTGGCGGTCATGGCGCGCGGCCTTCATTGCCACCACGCCGAACAGGGCGAGATCGGGCGCGGTGGTCCACAGGCTTGCCGCCGCTAGCTCGGGATAGATGTGCCAGCCCCCCGGGACTTCCGATCCATCCGCGACATGGCCGACCGCCACATCCTGCCCGTCTGGAGTCTCGAAGCCGCTGTGGTGCATGCCGGTGGGCACGAACACCTCGTCTCGCATGAGGCTATCGAAGCTCTTACCCGTCTTCTCTGTCATGAGAAGCTGTGCGACAAGGTAGCCGCCGCCAGCGTAGCGCCACTCGGAACCTGGCGTATAGGCAACCTCGACCGGTTTGGGGCGTGCCGGTTCGATTCCGTCCAGGGTCTGGAGCAGTGTCGGCATCGGTGACCCCTTCTTATAGCCACCATAGCCACCGGGAACGAGGCCGGCACTGTGACTGAGGATGCTCCGCAGGGTGACTGGATGGCCAGCCAGCAGCGGGGTGTCCGGAACCTTCCACGCTTGCAGATGGAGATTCACGTTTTCGTCGAGCGAGAGGACGCCTTTATCGACCAAACGCAATGCGGCGAAGGCCGCCACGGGTTTGGTGACGGAAGCTGCCTGGAATATGGTTTGTGTACTGACTGCATGCCCGTTTGCACCAGCGACCCCGAAGCCTTTGATTTCAACGATGCGGCAGTCGTCGATGATGGCGACACTCACCCCCGACACCTTCCAGCGTGCCATCCGGTCGGCCAGCGACATCTTTGCTTCCGCCGCACCTTCGAACGCAACCGCCTGCCGCAAGGCGTTGTCGTAGCGCGTGTGTGGGCTGACGGAAGGAACCTGAACAAATGCACAGCCAGACAAGGCCGAACCGATGATTGCGCCAACAACGCGTTTCTGAGCTGCTGCGTGCATTTATATCCATTGCCGTTCGAGCTTGAAGCTTAACTATAAATCACGCTTCAGACATCGCCAAAGTGCCTGACGAGGCGGCGCCTGCCCCAACATCTGAAAAGCCATTGGATTCTCGCTGAGGATTCCGGACGCCTGGCGCTGGTTTTTTTTTGAAAACGCTCGCCCGGCCAACGCGCCGCGCGAGCCCAAAAAACAAAACCCGCCAGCGGCGAGTTTTGGGGTCTGCGGGTGAGGCCTGGTGGGCAAGTGGAGGACGGGGCTTGTGCCCTGCCCTGCCTTTGCCCGCCGGGCTTGTGCCTTAGATCAGCGGGGTGCTGTTGGCGCGCAGTTCGTCTTCCAGCGACTTGTGGTGCAGGACGCTGGCGGCCACGTTGGTGGTGGCGGCGTGGCTGGTGCCAGCGTCGCCGACACCGCCGGGCAGTGCATCGGCCGGGGACGCGAGCAGGTCGTTCAGGGTCGGCGTGGTGGACGCCGTGCCCGTGGTGCTCTTGCCGTTGTCCTTGTTGAACCAGACGTCCGCCACGTCGTGCTTGCTGCCGTCGGTGGTGGTGTAGCTGGAGGTCAGGCCGAGGAAGTTGCCGTTGTCGGTCACCGTGCCGGTTTGGGCGTGCAGGTTGATCGAGACGATGCCGTAGTCGGACAGGCTCTTCAGTTCACCCGCTTCGCTCACGCCGTCGTGGTTGGCGTCGACCCACAGCTTGAGCTTGTCGAAGTTGATGTCCGACGCGTTCAGCAGGCCGTCGCTGTTGCTGTCCATCGAGCTCATGGCGGCGAAGCCGTCGGTGGCCTTGCCGGTGGCCGTCTGCGTGGCCGAGCCGAAGAGTTCGGAGCCATTGTTGATGGTGCCGTCCCCGTTGCGGTCCATGGCCAGCAGGCCGTCGGTGGAATCCACCCAGCCGACCTTGTGCGCGGTGCCGGTCGCGTCCAGGTCGAAGTTGACACCGTTGGCAGCCGCGGTGGTGTGCACGCCGTCGCCGTTCAGGTCAAAGACGATCGGGGTCGAGGCCAGTGCGGTGGTCTGGCCGGCGTCCATGGCGTCCTTGGTCGCCTGGGTGAAGGCCGAGGCCTGGCTGGCGCTCATCGCCGCGATGTCCGCCGAGGACAGACCGGAGATCTGGTCGGAAGTCATCGCATGGATCTGGGCGTTGGTCAGGGACTGCGCCTGGTCCGTCGTCAGGCCGGCGATCTGGGCGGCAGACAGCGAGACAAACTGGTCGGTCGTGAGACCGGCAATCTGCGCCGCGTTGAAGCCTGCCACCTGGGTCGAGCTGAGGCCGTCCAGCGTGGTGGCGTCCAGCGTCTTCAGGTCCGCAACGTCGATGGCCGCGATCTGGCTGCTGGTGAAGCCGGCGATCTGCGTCGCATCCAGGTGTTGGATCTGCGTCGAGGTCATGCCGGTGATCTGGGCGTTGCTCAGCGAGGCGAGATCCCCCGAGGTCAGCGCACCGATGGCGTCCAGCGACAGGCCGCGCATGTCACCGGCTTCGATCGCGGCCAGCTGAGCGGTGCTCAGGGCGTTGAGGTGGGCGGCGTCCAGCGTGTTGAGCTGAGCGGTGTTCAGGGCGATGACGGCGTCCGTCGTCAGGCCGGCGATCTGGGTCGCATCCAGACCGGCGAACTGTGCCGTGCTCAGTGCGGCAACGTGGGTGCCCAGGGCAGCCACGTCGGCCGAGCTGAGGCCGTCCAGCGAACCACCGACCATGGCCTTCAGGTCCACCGTTTCAATGGCGGCCAGTTGGTCCGAGCTCATCGCATGCAGCTGGGTGCTGGTCAGCGCGGCGGCCTGGGTGGTGCTCAGGGCGACGATCTGGTCGGTCGTCAGTGCATGCAGGTGGGTGGCGTCCAGGCCGTTGAGCGTGTCGGCGCTCAGGGCCTTGATGTCGCCCAGCTCGATCTTGGCGATCTGCGCGGTGCTCATCGCGTTGACCTGGTCGCTGCTCAGCACGGCGATCTGGGTCGACGTGAGCGCAATGATCGCGTCGCTGCTCAGGCCGGCAATCTGCGCGGTGCCGATGGCGTCGATCTGCGTGGTGGTCATCGCGCCGACCTGGCCGGCCGTCAGGGCCGACAGGTCAGCGGAGCTGAGGCCTGCCAGTGCGCCTGCATCGATGGCCTTGAAGTCGGCCGATTCGATGGCAGCCAGCTGCACCGAGCTCATCACGCCCAGCTGGTCGCTGGTCAGCGCTGCTGCCTGCACCGTGCTGATGGCGACGATCTGGTCGGTCGTCAGGCCGCTGATCGCGGTGCTGCCCAGGCCGTGCAGCGCGTCGGTGGCGATGGACTTGATGTCCGCTGCCTCGATCTTGCTGATCTGGGTGCTGGTCAACGCGTTCAGCTGCTCGCTGGTCATCGCGGCGAACTGGCTGGAGGTCATGGCCACCAGGGCGGCGGTGCTCAGGCCAGGGACCTGGTCGCTGGTCAGTGCGTGGATCTGCGCGGTGGTCATCGCGGCGACCTGGGTGGCGCCCAGTGCGGCCACGTCGGCCGAGCTGAGCCCTGCCAGTGCGCCCACGCTGAGTGCCTTGACATCGGCGGTTTCGATCGCGCCCAGCTGGGTCGAGGTCATGCCGCCGAGTTGGTCGCTGGTCAGCGCGTAGGCTTGCTGGGTGCTCAGGCCGACGACCTGGTCTGTCGTCAGTGCGGCAACCGAGGCCACGGCGAGGCCGGCGATGGCTTCGGTGGCAATCGCCTTGATGTCACCCACTTCCAGCTTGGTCAGCTGGGTGGTGGACAGCCCGTTGAGCTGATCCGAGGTCATGGCGCCCACTTGCGCGGACGTCAGGGCCACGACACCGGCGGTCGTCAGGCCGGCGACCTGGTCGCTGCCCATGCTGTGCAGCTGGGCGGTCGTCAGCGCCTGCACCTGGTCGGTGGACAGGGCGCCCACGTCGCCAGCCACCAGCGCGGTCAGCGCGGCCGTGGTCAGGGTCTTGATGGCGTTGGTGCTCAGCGCGAGCAGCTGTGCGGTGCCCAGCGCGTCGATCTGGTCGCTGGTCAACACCGCAGCCTGGGCCGAGGTCAGCGAGGCCACACCGGCGGTGCTCAGGCCGGCGAACTGGTCCACGCTCAGGGCATGCACCTGGGCCGTGCTCAGCGCGGCGACCTGGTCGGAGCTCAGTGCGCCGACCTGGGCGGCCAGCAGGCCGGCCATCGCGGCAGTGCTCAGGGCCTTGACGTCGACGATTTCCATCTTCGCGATCGCGGCGCTGGTGATGCCACCCAGCTGGGTGCTGCTCAGCGAAGCCACCTGGATGGAGCTCAGGCCGACGATCTGGTCGCTGCTCATCGCGGCGAAGCTCACGTCGGTCAGGCCCTTCAGTGCGGTGGTGCTCAGCGCGGCCAGGTCAGCCGTTTCAAGCTTGCCGACCTGGGCAGCCGACAGGGCAGCCACCTGGTCGCTGTTGAGCGCGCCGAACTGGGCCGAGCCCAAGGCGTTCAGCTTGGCCGTGGCCAGGCCGCTCAGCTGGTCGGCGGTCAGCGCCGCGGCTTGCGCCGTGGTGATCGCGTCGATCTGCGCGGTGGTCATGGCGGCCACTTGCGACGGGTCCAGCGCATGCACCGCGGCGGTGGTCATGGCCTTCACGTCGGCGGTGGTGATCGCGGCGATTTGCGCAGTCGTCAGCGTGACGAGCTGGGCGGTCGGGATGGCGTTGAACTGGGCCGAGCCGAGGACGGCCAGGTTGGCCGTCGTCAGGCCGGCCAGTTGGTCGGCGCTCAGTGCCTTGACCTGGTCGGTCGTCATGCCGGCGACCTGGGCGGTCGTCAGCGCGCCGACCTGTTCAGGGGTCAGCCCGGCCATCGCGGCGGTGCCGATGGCCTTGAAGTCCACCGCTTCCATCTTGGCGATGTCGGCCGTGGTGATGGCGGCGATCTGCGCGCTGCCCAGTGCCGAGACTTGGGCGCTGGTCAGCGCCACGGTCTGGTCGGTGGTCAGTGCGGCCATTGCGTCAGCGCTCAGGCCCTTGACCGCTGCGGTCGACAGGGCCGCCAGGTCGGCGGTCTCCATCTTGGCCACTTGCGCGCCGGTCAGTGCCGACACCTGGGCGCTGTTCAGTGCAGCGAACTGCCCCGTGCCCAGCGCGTTCAGGTTGGCGGTGCCGAGGGCGGCGAGTTGGTCGGAGGTCAGCGCCGCGGCTTGCGCCGTGCTCAGGCTGGCCATCTGCGAGGTCGAGAACTGGGCGATCTGGTCCGGCGACATCGCATGCAGCGCGGCGGTGCTCAGCGACTTCATGTCGCTGGTGTCCATCGCGGCCAGCTGTGCCGAGCTCATCGCGGCGATCTGGTCGCTGGTCAGCACGCCCAGCTGGGTGGAGGTCAGGCCATGCACCGCAGCGGTGGTCATGCCGGCCACCTGGTCGGCGGTCAGCGAGTTGATCTGCGCGGTGGTCATCGCGCCGACCTGGCCGGCCGTCAGGCCGCCGATCTGGTCAGCCGTCAGACCGCGCAATGCTGCGGTGCCGATGGCCTTCAGGTCCACGGTCTCGATGGCGGCCACGTCGCCGGTCGTCAGCGCTGCCAGCTGCACGCTGCTCAGCGAGCCGACTTGCGCGGTGTTCAGCGCGACGACCTGGTCGGAGGTCAGCGCGGCCATCCCGTCAACGCCCAGGCCCTTCAGCGCAGCGGTGCTGATGGCGGCCACGTCGGCAGTATCCATCTTGGCCACTTGCGCGGCGGTCAGGCCGCTGATCTGCGCGCTGTTCATCGCGGCGAACTGCGCGCTGCCCAGGGCGTTCAGCACCGCGGTGCCGAGCACATTGAGCTGCTCGGAGGTCAGCGCGGTGGCCTGGTCGGTCGTCAGCGCAGCGAACTGGCCGCTGGTCATCGCGCCGATCTGGTCAACGTTCAGCGAATGCAGTGCGGCAGTGCCCAGGGCCTTGATGTCGGCGGTTTCGATCGCGGCGATCTGGGCGGTGCCCAGACTGGCGATCTGGGTGCTGCTCAGCGTGCCGATCTGGGCCGAGCTCATGCCGGCCACGGCCGCGGTGCTCAGGCCGGCCAGCTGGCTGCTGCCCAGCGAGGCGATCTGGGCGGTGCTCAGCGCGGCCATCTGGCCCGCGGTCAGCGCACCGACCTGGTCGGCCGACAGGCCATCCAGCGCGGCGGTGCTGAGCTGCTTGACGTCAACCGTTTCCATCGCGGCGATGCCGGCGGTGGTCAGCGCGCCCAGCTGGGTGCTGGTCAGCGCCGAGACCTGCAGCGAGCTGAGGCCTGCGACCTGCGTCGTGCCCAGCATGGCCATCGCGTCGGCCGACAGGCCCTTCATCGCGGCGGTGCTCAGCGCGGCCAGGTCCTGGGACTCCATCTTGGCGACCTGGTCACCCGTCAGCCCGGCCACCTGGGCGCTGCCCATGGCGGCGAACTGGGCGGTGCCCATCGCGTTGAGGTTGGTGCTGCTCAGGTTGGACAGCTGGGCAGTGCCCAGCACGGCGACCTGGGCGGTCGTCAGCGCGGCCAGCTGGCTGCTGGTCAGGTTGCCGAACTGGTCGGCCGTCAGGGCCTTGACCGCGGCGGTGGACATGGCCTTCAGGTCCGCGGTTTCAATCGCGGCCAGCTGGGCGTTGCTCAGCGCTGTGACTTGCGCGGTGCTCAGCGCGCCGACCTGGTTCGAGGTCAGGCCGACGATGGCGGCCGTGCTCAGGCCGGCGAACACGCTGGGCGACAGCGCCGCCACCTGCTCGGTGGCCATCACGCCGACTTGCGCCGCCGTCAGGGCACCGACCTGGTCAGCCGACAGGCCGGCCAGTGCGCCGGTGCTCAGCGCCTTGATGTCCACGGTCTCGATGGCGGCCACGGCGGCCGTCGTCAGGCCGCTCAGCTGGGCCGAGCTCAGCGCGCCCACTTGCGTGCTCGTCAGGCCGGCCACTTGCGCGGTGGACAGCTGGTTGATGTCGTCTGCAACCAGGCCCTTCAGCGCGGCGGTGCTCAGCGCGGCCAGGTCGGCCGTCTCCAGCTTGGCGATCTGGTCGCCAGACAGCGCGGCGATCTGGGCGCTGCCCATGTTCGCGAAGTCCGCGGTGGTCAGCGCGTTGAGGTTGGTCGAGCTCAGGTTGGCCAGTTGGTCGGTGCTCAGCGCGCCAACCTGGGTGGTCGTCAACGCGGCCATCTGTGCCGTCGTCAGCGTGTTCAGCTGGTCAGCGCTCATGGCGCGCAGCACGGCGGTGGACAAGGCCTTGATGTCGGCCGTCTCGATGGCGTCCAGCTGGGTGCTGGTCAGCGAGGCGATCTGGCCGGAGGTCAGCGCGCCCACTTGAGTCGAGGTCAGGTTGACGATGTCGGTCGTGCTCAGGCCGGCCAGCGAGGCCACCGGGTCGAACGGCAGCGCGGCGATCTGGGCGGAGCTCAGCACGGCCAGCTGCGAGGAGGTCAGCGCGTCCACTTGCGCCGAGCTCAGGCCGGCCAGTGCGGCGGTGCTCATCGCCTTCAGGTCCACCGTCTCGATGGCGGCAATGTTGGCGGTGCTCAAGGCGCCGATCTGGGCGCTGCTCAGCGCGGCCACTTGCGCCGAGCCCAGGCCTGCCACTTGCGCAGTCGTCAGCACGGCCATCTGGTCCACACCCAGGCCCTTCAGGGCGGCGGTGCCGATGGCGGCAAGGTCGGCGGTCTCCATCTTGGCGACCTGGCCGGCGGTCAGCCCGGCCACCTGGGCGCTGGTCATGCCAGCGAACTGTGCGCTGCCAATCGCGTTCAGCGCGGCCGTGCCCAGCACGCCGAGCTGGTCAGAGCTCAGCACTGCGGTTTGCGCGGAGGTCAGCGCGCCCAGCTGGGTGCTGGTCAAGGCGCCGAACTGGTCCACGCTCAGCGCCTTCAGCGCGCCGGTGGACAGGGCCTTGATGTCGCCCGATTCAATGGCGGCCAGCTGCGCGGTGCTCAGCGCCGCGACTTGCGCGGTGGACAGCGCGGCAACCTGGTTGGAACTCAGGCCGACGATGCCGGCGGTGCTCATGCCAGCGAACTGGTTGGCACCGATGGCGGCGATCTGGCCGGTGCTCAGCGCACCGATCTGGCCAGCCGTCAGCGCGCCGACCTGTTCGGCGCTCAGCGCGGCAAAGGCGCCGGTGCTCAGGGCCTTGATGTCCACCGTCTCGATGACCGCCACGTCAGCCGTCGTCAGCGCCGCCACCTGGGCGGTGCTCAGTGCGGCGACCTGGTTGGAGGTCAGGCCGGCGACTTCGGCCGTGGTCAGCACGGCCATCGCGTCAGCGCTCAGGCCCTTCAGTGCGGCGGTGCTGAGGGCGGCGAGGTCAGCGCTCTCCATCTTGGCCACCTGGTCCGGCGTCAGCGCGGCCACCTGGGCGCTGCTCAGCGTGGCGAATTGCGCGCTGGTCAGGGCGTTCAGGTTGGTCGAGCTCAGGCCGTTCAGCTGGGCGGTCGTCAGCGCGGCGACCTGGTCGGTCGACAGCGCAGCCATCTGGGCGGTGCCCAGGCCGCCGAGCTGGTCGGCGTTCAAGGCCTTCAGCGCAGCGGTGGAAATGCCCTTCATGTCGCCGGTTTCGATGGCCGCCAGTTGCGCGGTGCTCATCGCAGCCAGCTGGGCACTGCCCAGCGTGTTGATCTGGGCCGAGGTCAGGCCCACGACTGCGGCGGTGCCCAGGCCGGAGACCTGGTCAGCGCTCAGCGCGGCCACTTGGGCGGTCGTCATCGCGGTGGCTTGTGCCCCCGTCAGTGCGCCCACCTGGTCGGCCGACAGGCCCTTCAGCGCAGCGGTGGAAAGGTTCTTCAGGTCCACGGTCTCGATCGCGCGGATGCCGGCGGTCGTCATCGCGGCCAGTTGGCTGCTGCCCAGCGCGCCCATCTGGCCGGAGGTCAGGGCCACAACCTGGTCGGTGCTCAGTGCGGCCACGCCGTCCGCGCTCAGGCCCTTGATGGCGGCCGAGTTGATCGAGGCCAGGTCACCGGTGGTGAGCTTGGCGACTTGGTCGGCCGTCATCGCGGCGACCTGGGCACTGGTCAGCACCGCGAACTGGCTGCTGCCCAGTGCGTTGAGACTGGCGGTGGACAGGTTGGCCAGTGCGGCCGAGCCCATCGAGGCGATCTGGTCGGTGCTCAGGGCAGCCAGCTGGGCCGTCGTCAGCGTGGCCACCTGGTCGGCGCTCAGCGCATGCAGTGCAGCGGTGGTGATGGACTTGATGTCGCCGGTGGCGATGGCGTCCAGCTGGGCGCTGTTCATCGCGGCCAGTTGCGAGCCGGTCAGCGCCGCGGCTTGGGTCGAGGTGAGGCCAGCGATGCCGGCGGCCGACAGGCCAGCGACCTGGTCGCTGCCCAGCGCGGCCAGCTGGCCGGTGGTCAAGGCGGCGACCTGCACGCTGGTCAGCGCGCCCATCTGGTCGGCCGACAGGCCCTTCAGCGCCGCGGTGCCCAGCGCCTTCAGGTCAACCGTTTCGATGGCGGCGATGCCGGCGGTGGTCAGTGCAGCCACTTGGCCGCTGCCCAGTGCGCTGACCTGGTTGGAGCTCAGGCCGGCCACTTCGGCGGTGGTCAGCGCGGCCATCGCGTCGTTGCTCAGGCCCTTCAGTGCAGCGGTGTTCAGGGCCGCGAGGTCAGCGGACTCCATCTTCGCGACCTGGTCGGCCGAGAGGCCCGCCACCTGGGCGCTGCTCATCGCAGCGAACTGGGCGGTGCTCAGCGCGTTCAGGTGGGTGCTGTTCAGGCCGCTCAGCTGGGCGGTGGTCAACGCGCCGACCTGGTCGGTCGTCAGCACGGCCAGTTGGCCGGTGCCGAAGCTGTTGAGCTGGTCAGCGCTCAGGCCCTTCAGCGCGGCAGTGGCAAGGCCCTTGATGTCGGCCGTTTCGATGGCGGCCAGCTGCGCGGTGCTCATCGCACCCAGCTGGGCGCTGCCCAGGGTGTTGAACTGGGCCGAGGTCAGGCCGACCACGGCGGCGGTGGACAGGCCGGCGACCTGGTCGCTGCTCAGCGCGGCGACCTGGGCGGTGCCCAGCGCGGTGGCCTGGGCACCCGTCAGCGCGCCAGCCTGAGTGGCCGTGAGGCCCTTCAGTGCGGCGGTCGACAGGTTCTTGATGTCCACGGTTTCGATGCCGGCGATGGCGGCGTTCGTCAGCGCGCCCACCTGGGTGCTGCTCAGCGAGCCCACTTGGTTGGACGTCATGGCCGCCACTTGCGTGGAGCTCAGCGAGGCCATGCCGTCGGCGCTCAGGCCCTTGATGGCGGCGGTGTTGATCGCCGCCAGGTCGGCCGTGCTCAGCTTGGCCACCTGGTCAGGCGTCAGCGCAGCGATCTGGGCGCTGTTCAGCGTGGCGAACTGCGCGGTGCTCATCGCGTCGAGGTTGCTCGTCGACAAGCCTGCCAGTGCGGCGGTGCCCAGCACGGCGATCTGGTCGGTGCTCAGCGCGGCCAGCTGGGCCGTCGTCAGCGAGCCGACCTGGTCGGCGCTCAGTGCCTTCAGCGCAGCGGTGCTCAGCGACTTCATGTCGCCGGTCGGGATCGCGTCGAGCTGGGTCGAGCTCATCGCGGCCAGTTGCGCGCCGGAGAGCGCAGCAGCCTGCGTGGAGGTCAGCCCGGCCAGGCTGGCGGCCGACAGGCCTGCGACCTGGTCGGAGCTCAGCGCGGTCAGCTGGCTGGTGGCCAGGGCGCCCACCTGGGTGCTGGTTAGCGCAGCGATCTGGTCAGCCGAGAAGCCCTTCAGCTGGGCCGAGCCCATCGCCTTCAGGTCCACGGTTTCGATGGCTGCCACGTCAGCGGTGGTCAGTGCGTTGACCTGGCCGCTGCTCAGCGCCGCGACTTGCGTGCTGGTCAGGCCGGCGACCTGTGCGGTCGTCAGCGCAGCCATGTCGTCAATGTTCAGGCCCTTCAGCGCAGCCGTGCCGATGGCCGCCAGGTCGGCGGTCTCCAGCTTGGCGACTTGCGCGGCCGTCAGCGCGCCCACCTGGGCGCTGGTCAGCGCAGCGAACTGGGCGGTGCCCAGCGCGTTCAGGTTGGCGGTGGACAGGGCGGCCAGCTGGTCGTTGCTGAAGCCGGCAATCTGGCCGGAGCTCAGCGCGGCCATCTGCGCGGTGGTCAGGTTGTTCAGCTGGTCGGCGCTGAGCGCGTGCAGCGCGGCGGTCGAGAGGGCCTTGATGTCGGCGGTCTCGATGGCCGCCAGCTGGGCGGTGCTCATCGCGGCCACCTGGGCCGAGGTCAGGCCACCGACCTGGGTCGAGGTCATGGCCACGATGTCGGCGGTCGACAGGCCGCCCAGCGAGGACGGGTCCACCGTCAGCGCGGCGATCTGGGCCGAGCTCAGCACGGCCAGCTGGGTGGAAGTCAGCGCATCGACCTGGGCCGAGCTGAGGCCGGCCAGGGCGGCGGTGCTCAGGGCCTTGATGTCGACGGTTTCGATGATCGCGATGTTGGCGGGCGTCAGCGCGGCCAGCTGGGTGCTGCTGAGCGCGCCCACCTGGGTGCTGGTCAGGCCGGCGACCTGGGCGGTCGACAGGCCGGCCATGCCGTCAGCGCTCAGGCCCTTCAGCGCGGTGGTGTTCAGTGCGGCCAGGTCGGCCGTTTCCAGCTTGGCCACTTGCGCGGCGGTGAGGCCTGCGACCTGGGCGCTGGTGAGGGTGGCGAACTGGCTGGTGCCCATCGCGTTCAGCGCGGTGGAGCCCAGCGAGCCGAGCTGGTCGGCGCTCAGCACGGCGACCTGGTCGGTCGTCAGCGCGCCGAGCTGGCCGCTGGTGAGGTGGCTGACCTGGTCGACGCTCATCACCTTGATGGCGGCGGTGGACAAGGCCTTCAGGTCACCGCTCTCGATGGCGGCCACCTGGGCCGTGCCCATCGCGGCGACTTGCGCGGTCGTCAGCACGGCGACTTGCGCCGAAGTCAGGCCAACCACGCCGGCGGTGCTCATGCCGGACATCTGGCCGGGTGTCAGCGCGGCGATCTGGTTGGTGCTCAGCACACCCACTTGCGCGCCGGTCAGCGCGCCGACCTGGTCTGCCGTGAGGCCGGCCAGGGCGCCGGTGGCCAGCGCCTTGATGTCGATGGTCTCGATGGCCGCAATGTCGGCCGTGTTCAGCGCAGCCAGCTGGCCGGTGCTCAGCGCGGCGATCTGGTTGCTGGTCATGGCAGCCACCTGACCGGTGGTCAGCGCAGCCATGTCGTCGTTGCTCAGGCCCTTCAGCGCAGCGGTGCCGATGGCGGCGAGGTCTTTGGTCGCGAGGTTGGCGACCTGGCTGACCGTGAGGCCGGCGACTTGCGCGCTGGTCAGGTTGGCGAAGGTCGAGGTGCTCAACGAGTTCAGGTTGTCGCTGCTCAGGCTGCCGAGCTGGGCGCTGCCCAGGGCGGCGCTCTGGGCAGTGCTCATCGCGGCCAGTTGCGCGGTGGTCAGCGAGGCGATCTGGTCAGCGCTCAGGCCCTTCAGCGCGGCGGTCGAGAGGGCCTTCATGTCGGCCGAGTCGATGGCCACCAGCTGCGCGGTGCTCATCGCGCCCAGCTGGGCGCTGGTCAGCGCACCCACTTGCGTGGAGCTCAGCGCGGTCACGTCACCTGCGGTCAGGTTGGCGACCTGCTCGGCCTTCAGGGCGCCGATCTGGCCGGCGGTCAGCGCGGCGACCTGGGCGGTCGTCAGGTGCGACAGCTGGTCAGCCGTCAGGCCGGCCAGCGTGGCCGTGCCCATGTTCTTCAGGTCGGAGGTCTCGATTGCGGCGACAGCGGCGGTGCTCATCTGCGCCAGTTGGCCGCTGCTCAGCGCAGCCAGCTGGGCCGAGCCCATGGCCGTGACTTGCGCTGCGGTCAGCGCGTTCATCGCGTCGTTGCCCAGGCCCTTCAGCGCGGCGGTGCCGAGGGCGGCCACGTCGGCCGTCTCCAGCTTGGCCACCTGGTCAGCCGACAAGGCGGCCACCTGGCCGCTGCTCAGCGAGGAGAACTGCAGCGTGGTCAGCGCGTTCAGGTCGTCGGTGGCCAGGCCGGAGAGCTGCTGGTTGCTCAGCACCGCGACTTGCGCGGTGGTCAGCGCGGCCAGCTGGCCGGAAGTCATGCTGCCCAGCACGTCCGGGCTCAAGGCCTTCAGCGCGGCGGTGGAGATGGCCTTGATGTCGGCCGTCTCGATGGCGCCCAGCTGCGTGCTGCTCAGCGCAGCCAACTGGCCGCTGCTCAGCGTGCCGATCTGGTTGGAACCCAGGGCGGCGATGTTGGCGGTCGACAGGCCGGCGATCTGGTCGTTGCTCAAAGCCGCGACTTGCGCGGTGCTCAGCGCAGCGGCTTGCTGGGAGTTCAGGCCGCCGATCTGGTCGGCCGACAGGCCCTTCATCGCGGCGGTGCTGATGGCGGTGATGTCAGCGGTGCTCAGCACGCCCACGTCGCCTGCGGTCAGCGCGCCCAGCTGGGTGCTGGACAGCTGTGCCACCTGGGCGGAAGTCATGTACTTGACCTGGTCGGTGGTCAGCGCGCCGATGGCGTCAACGCTCAGGCCCTTGATGGCGGCGGTGTTGATCGCGGCCAGGTCGGCGGTTTCGAGCTTGGCGGCCTGGGTGGCGGTGATGGCGGCCACCTGGGCGCTGCCCATCGCGGCGTATTGAACCGTGGTCAGCGCGTCCAGGTGGGCGGTGTCCAGCGCGGCCAGCTGGTTGGCGCTCAGCGAGGCGACTTGCGCGGTGCTCAGCGCGGCCAGCTGGGCGGTGCCCAGCGTGGCGAACTGGTCGGCCGACAGGGTCTTCAGCACCGCGGTGCTGATGGCGCCGATGTCGGCAGTGTCAATCGCGGCCAGCTGGGTGCTGCTCAGCGCGCCGAGCTGGGCCGAGGTCAGCGTGCCGACCTGGGTGGAGCTCAGTGCGGCGATGTTGGCGGTGTTCAGGCCGGAGACCTGGTCAGCGCTCAAGGCGGCGACCTGGGCGGTGCTCAAGGCGGCGATCTGGGCGGTCTTCAGCGCACCGACTTGGTCGGCCGACAGGCCCTTCAGCACGGTGACGCTGATGGCGGCCATGTCGGCGGTTTCGATGGCGCCAATGGCGGCGCTGCTCATCGCGGCGAGCTGGTTGCTGGCGAGCTGGGCCAGCTGGGCCGAGCTCATGGCCACCACTTGCGCGGTGGTCAATGCGCCCAGCGCATCGGCGCCCAGGGTCTTGACGGCGGCGGTGCTCAGCGCAGCGACGTCGGCGGTTTCGAGCTTGGCGACCTGGTCGGCCGACAGCGAAGCCACCTGGGCGCTGCTCATGGCGGCGAACTGGGCGGTGCCCAGTGCGTTCAGGTGGTCGGTGGAGAGGCTTTGCAGCTGGGTGGTGCTCAGCGCTGCCGTCTGGGCGGTGCTCAGCGCGGCGTACTGCGCGGTGGTCATGGCGCCGAGCTGGTCGGCGTTCAAGGCCTTGACGGCGGCCGTGCCCAGCGCGACGACGTCAGCGGTTTCGATGGCGGCGACTTGCGCATTGCTCATCGCGGCGACTTGCGCGCTGCTCAGCGCGCCGATCTGGGTCGAGCTCAGGGCAGCAACGTTGGCGGTGCTCAGCGAGCTCAGCTGGTCAGAGCCGATGGCGGCCAGCTGGGCGGTGCCCAGCGCGGCGGCCTGGACGCTGGTCAGGCCACCGACCTGGTCAGCGCTGAGGCCCTTGATGGCGGCGGTGCCGATGGCGCGGATCTTGTCGGCGCTCAGCTGCTGCAGGTCCACCACGTCCATCGCGGCGATCTGGGTGCTGCTCAGCGAGGCGACTTGCGCGCTGGTCAGCGCGGCAGCCTGGGTGCTGGTCAGCGCGGTGACGGCGTCGGCCGTCATGCCCTTGATCGCGGCGGTGCTCAGCGCAGCCACGTCCACGCTTTCCAGCGCGGCCACCTGGGTGGCGGTCATGGAGGCGACCTGCAGGCTGGTCATGGCGGCGAACTGGCCGGTGCTCAGCGAGTCAAGCTGGTTCGTGGCCAGGCCGGCGATCTGCGAGCTGGTCAGCACGGCCACCTGGCCGGTGGACATGGCGACGAACTGGTCGGTCGTCAGGGCGGCGAGCTGCGCGTCCGTCAGCGCCTTGATGGCGGCGGTCTTCAGCATCGAGAAATCTGCCGTGCCGAAGGCGGCGAGCTGGCTGCCGCTCATGGCGGCAATGCCGCTGCTGGAGATGGCGGCGGCCTGCGCGGTGCCCAGGGCCTGGATCTGCGCATTGCTGAACGCGGCCCAGTCTTCGGTGGTCAGCGCGGCGACGGCAGCGGTCGAGAGAGCTGCGATCTGATCAGTGGTCAGGGTCGGAACAGTGGTGGCCATGACAGATGTCCTTTAACTTGTGATCTCAAATGGAACGAGCCGGCGTCGCGGCGCGACTGCTACCCAGAAACTTCAAACGGTGCGCAAGGGGCTGAACCGAGGCTCCTCGCCTTGCGCCGAGATCAGGGCAGCAGCCGGTCGCAGGGCAGCGACGTCGGTGGAATTCCGATCTCTCAGTCGGTTTTCGTCCCGTGGACGAACGACTTAAGCCGCCGGAGGCAGCAAACAGGGCCCGAAAACCCCCTCTTCTTGCCGAAGAGTTGGCAAACCGGGGCTTCCTGGGCGTCGGCCGTTCACGGCCCCGCAAAATTCCGCGGGTTAACCCGCAGGCCGACGCGGAGGGGTGGTCAAGCGCGTACATCGTTGAACAGCTCATCGCATTCCACCGGGGGCGCCAGCTCCGGAGTGGCCGCAGCGGCCGGTGAAGAAGAGGCCACCGAAGCCGCAGGCGCTGCGGCGGTGGAAGACGACGAGCCGGCGGCAGCCAGCTCCGGATAGAAACTCGACAGGAAGCAGCCCATCACGTGCGAGACACCGCGTTCGGTGACCTCGCGCAGGTCCGAAGCCAGGTACTGGCCGAACGACGCCGCGTGGCTGATGATTTCGAAGGACGGGAAGTAGGCGACCTGCGCATGGCGCGCTTCGACCTCGCCCACCGCGGCGCGCAGCACCGACTTGGAATACGAGGACGCCACCAGCACGTTGCGCTCGCTGCGAGTGGCGACCAGCGGCACCGGTGAAACGGTGAAGATGATCTTCAGCGCCGGGTTCACCTCGGTGAGCGCGGCAACCAGGGCTTCCAGGTCGGCCACGACTTCGGTGCAGGTCAGGTTGCGGAAGACGTGCTTTTCAGGATCGAACTCGCCCTTGACCGTGCCCGGGCAGGCTGGGTAGGTGTGGCCGGTCTCGGTGTTGAGCCAGCATTCGGTCAGGCCCAGCGTGAAGATGAACACATCGGCCGTCTCGAACATGTGCTTGACGCGGCCCAGGTGGTAGGCCCGGTCTGCCCTGGCTTCTTCCAGGCTGGCAAAACCGGCCTTCACGACGCTGGGACGCACCAGGTCGTACCAGCGGCCGTCCTGCTCGAAGAAGTCTTCGATCATGGGGCGCTGGCCGAAGGCCTGCTGGAACAGCTCCAGGCACTGGCGTGTGGTGTAGATGTTCCCGTAGCGGGCGGAGAACTGCTGGTAGCTCTCCACCTCGCCGCCGAACTGGTGCATCAGCGGGTGGGCCGGCTCGGCGATGTACGGCGCCATGCCCACTTTCTTCATGTAGCGGGCGATGTGCTGCGCGAAGCAGCTGCCGGCGGTGGCGACCTTGTCGCTGCGCAGCAGCTGGAACTTCGGCGTGTCGTTGAGCGGCAGGTCGCGCCAGGCCACGTCGGACACGAACTTCTTCCAGAAGGCCCGCGGGGGGAGATTCGAATAGGGATGCATGTCGATCTCTCCGTTCAGGCGGCTTGCGCCAGCAACTCGGCCGGCACGCGGCGCTGGCCGGTCTTCTCGGCGATCTCGGCCATCTGGCGCAGCACCAGCGCGCCGTAGCGCTTGTTGCCATGCACCGAATCGCCGGCGAACTCAGCGGCCAGGTAGCCCTGCGGGTCCATGGCTTCTGCGGGCGGCAGCAGGCTGTTGATGCCGCAGGCGCGCGCCGATTCGCGGATCTGCCGGGCGTAGACCAGGTAGTACTTGAGCCGCACCGACAGCGGGCTCATGTCCACCGCTTCCGGGTCCACCACGCCGGGGCCCGGGTCCCAGCGCTCGCCAGGGATCGTGGGCGGGCACACCACGTTGAAGACCGGCATCGAAGGCTGCATCGCGCGGATGGCCAGCAGGATGGCCTGGGCCTTGGCGATCTGCGCGGCCACTTGCAGTTCGATGACGTACAGCGGCACGATCTGCCGGCCCGGCAGCGGCGCCAGGTCCGGCCGCTCTGGCAGCCAGAAGTCCAGCGGCTGCGGCTGCTCGCGCAGCGCCAGGTGGATGTGCTCCTCGCCGTGAATGAAGGTGAACAGCACGTTGCCGCCCTGCCCGCCTTCCCCGTTCATGCCAGCCAGCATCTTCTGGAAGCCCGGCGCCATGCTGATCACGCTGGGCGAGCTTTGCAGCGCCAGCGTCGGGCCCCAGTGCGGGGCGATCTGGCGGATGTAGAGGTTGGCCACCTGCACCGGCACGGCGATCTGCGCCGGATCGGTGTGCCAGTCGACAAACTGCGGCGCCTGGTCGTTGGAAATGCGGCCCAGCTGCGCCTTGAGCCCGTCTGCGCTGCAGGCGTCAAGCACCGGCAGGATGTGGCTCATGCCCATGATGTAGATCATTGGGTTGTCTCCCTCTTCTGGAATGCCTGTGGCGGCGGGTGTTCAGTCAGGTCAGCTGGATCAGCGGCACTTCGAAAGTGCGCAGCCCGCGGGCGTGCAGCCAGAAACCCAGGAAGCGTTCGGCGAGGAAGCCCGGGTAGCGGTTGTTGTAGGTGTCGTAAGGCGCGCCGATGCGCGCGTACACCGCGTCGATCAGCGGAAAGAGTTCTTCGCAGTACGCGTTGAACTGCTCGCGGCGGATGACGACCATGTTGCAGTTCGACATCGTGCTGTTCAGCTTGAACAGCGGGATGAACCTGCGGTATTCGGGATGCTGGTCGTGCAGCTCTTCCAGGAAGGCTTCCCAGGTTTCTGCAGGGTGATGCGCCAGGTAATGCGCCTCGATCGAGCGGTTCGAGCCGGCGCGCTTGGGCACGATGGCGTCGGCCACGTCCAGGATCTCGTCGAGCTTGCTGCGCTGGCCGTCGGCCGTCAGGTACGAGAGGAAAAAGGCATCGCCCGGCACGCCCACGGTGGTCTGGTACTGCCAGGTCGCGTCGAACACATAGTTCAGGTAGCGCCGGTAGTGATAGAAGCCCACCACGTCGGCCGTGGCGTTCTTCCAGGCCCAGTACTGGGCCGTCAGCTCGCAATAGAACGAGTTCAGCGACGAGATGTTGTCGTCACCCTCCCCGTCACTCTTGAAGCCCTCGGCCTGGTAGCCGTTGACCCCCACAGGCTGGATCCACGGGCAATCGGCATTGCGCACGTAGTCCTTGTGAAAGGTCTGGTAGATCGTCAGTTGCTGCGGGTCACTCATCTCGGTTCCTTGACGCTGCGCCAGCCTCGGAACCGGTCGGGTCAAGCCTCGACACGAGCACCAATCTGGACACAGCGACCTTACCGAGCGAGAGGTGTCTGCATTCCGGGGAGTAGAGGGGGGTTTTGGGGGCTATTGGGGGCGGAGAGGCGCGGCCGACTCCGACCGAGCGGCGGTTGAGCGACCAAAGGGAAAAGGTCGAGCAGTCTCAGGTTTGAAGCCCAGCGCCCAGCCCGCTCCATTTCCCAGGGGCTTTAATCCTTAAGGTAGAGGAAGTCGCCTCTTTCCATGATCGATACCGCGGTGATACGCTGGAGCGACGGACCAAAAATCAAGCCCATCGAGAACTTGCCTTAAATACCGCGAGTGTTGGTCTCTGACGATGAGTCTTGTCTCGCGACGGGTTTTACTGCTACATCGCGTTAGCTGCCTCAATCATGCGCCGTCTCAAGTCTTTAGCACTCGTTCTCACAGGCTTGGCATTCTTCGCGGGATGCACAGGCCTCGTTGTATGGGGGGTGTACGCCTTTTTCCAGTATCTCAGCACCATTCCGAAGGAGCTTGCCGCGCCGCTAATAGCCGCGTCAGCCACGGTGTTCGTTGCAACGGCAACGGTCATGGTGGGTCGGTACTACGAGAGAAAGAAGGAACTCGATGCGCTTTACCGCGACAAGAAGACCGAAATCTATGATGAGTTTCTCAAGGAGTTTTTCACCCTCTTCTTCAACGGTGGCGAAGACAGCCCGAGGACAGAGAAGGATTTGGTTCCCTTCCTTCGAGAGTTCACCCGCAAGCTTGTTTTGTGGAGCGGCCCAGATGTGATTGAAGCGTTCGTCGCCTGGAAAGATCACCTTGCCAAGGGAAATCCTGACGCAAAGTCAATCTTCCTCACAGAGGATTTTTTACTCGCAATTCGCAAGGACTTACGGCACACAAACAAGTCTCTGCGCAAAGTATTCTGTGCCCGTCTGTTCCTTCGCGAGGGTGCCCTATTCCTGACAATGGCGGAGAAAGACCCAAACGTCACGTTGGCAGCCCTCTCGGAAATTGAGAGTGCACTTTCAGCCCAAGCAACAGCGGTATAAAAAAGAAGACCAACCTGGTACTGAAGAGGACCGCCAAAACTCTGCGAATTTTATCTTCTGCTGAGCTTCGACATTATTCGTAAAAAACAGGGATAACGAGGTAAAATTTTGTATTCATGTATTCCTTTTCATGCGCGACGACGGCTCGTTTAGCTAGTTGCTGAGCGATGCCGCGATACAGGACTTGATCCTAGCGTATTTATTGCCCGACACATTCCCTACCGTTTGGACCTGGTAGACGGCATTGCACTCGAGGAGCGCCTCAAGAAGCTCTCAACAGAGGATGGCAACGGTGCCCAACAAGTTATTGGATCCTACTCGCGTCGGCAAGCCGTCGCTCGCACTCGGCTTAGTTGGCCTTTTCTCGTCGCTTGGAGTACTCATGTCGAACACAACCGAGGAAGAGCTAGTTGCAGCAGGGAGGGGAAAATGGTCAGCGCCAGGCGTGCCCCACAAAGGTTGGGTTTGCATTGATATCGAAGACCTTGGCGAGCCTCAGACCGAATGTGAAATGTGTGAATCTCGGACCATTCGCTACGTTCATCACATGGAGCATCCGGATTACTCAACGATTCTAGCCGTGGGCTGCGTTTGCGCCGGTCACATGGAAGGGGATTTGGATGCCGCGCGGAGTCGTGATGCATCAATGCAGAGCCGAGCATCCAAGCGTAGCCGTTGGACTACTCGAAAATGGAAAATATCAAAGAATGGCAACCCAACGATCAAGGCGGATGGGTTTAGGGTTACTGTATACGAGCGCAGCAATGGCTGGGCAGCAACCGTATCGCCGATGGGCGGATCTGGAGTTATACACGGCAGGCGAAACTATCCAACCATGAATCAAGCAAAACTCGCCGCTTTTGACGAAATCACTCGCCTACAGTCCGCAAATAATGGCTAACATCAGCGCCTCGGCGAGAGAAAATTTTGTGTTATACAGTATGATTCAATCACACTCAGTTCTGACTCTGAGATGATGCAATACAAGATTCGACTCCAGAATTACCTACCAAATCAGAACGCATGCCGCCACAACCCCAACGCCGGAAGCAGCTTCAATTCTGTACATAACGGCTGCTTGAGCGGGCCATAGACACAAAATAGTACAAGTTGACTAGTTATCGAGCCAGCAAATCCCACCATCGGAAATTTGCAAAGCTTAATAATGTCACATCATATGTGCACGGAGGCGGACTTCCAAAGCTGCTCGAATGTATCCCTCACAGGAATGAATGCATCCGCTATTTGCGTAAGTGTCGTCGGCGCCTTCTTTGCGCCATCTTTAAATGATGCTCCGGATTGATAGCAGTTAGCGTTGTCAACGAAGAGAAAGCGGTCGTGTAGTTGCGCTGTGGAACGCACTTCAATAGCTAATTTACTTTGCTGAGAAAAGGCTTGTACCGCCGGGAGGAGGGATTGAATTGTCTTATTTGCAAGAAGACGGACGCTGACTCCCGACTTGATATGAGGAGCGTATCTGGAAACAAACTCAGCATCGAGATAGGGATCAACAAAAAATAGACTTGCTTTGGCCTCTTCAATTATTTTCCTGAGCTCATCAAAATAATCGAAAACATTCCCACCACCTACCACAACAGATAGCGGACCGGTAGTCCTCATCCGCAGATCGAACCTCGCTTGGTTGATAATTGTCATCATTCCCGCAAGAGCCATGTAAAGGTCTCCGGTAGGCGATGCCAACGAATTAATGTACCCGTTAAGGACAAGCGATTGCGCCTCATCCCATTGAGCCACCAATGCAAGCGCCCGCCCAAACCACGAGTAGTTTTCTTCAAGCGGGTGTCTCAGCTTTGACCGTTCAGGCATTGTTCTCAGCAAATCCTCAATTTCTGAGAGCAACTGTTCGCGACTAAGGTTTGGCATGTTTACGTTGTGTGCGTTGTGGAAGGCAGGCGGTAGTGGGAGATCGTAAATGAGATCGCCTCATTGTGCCTGATGCACATAGATAGGTTTGTGGATCAGGCACGAGTAGAGAAGATCAGGCGCCGCGGCGAAACCAAGGTCCAGGCTTTTCGAAGAGTTTTTCTATCGTGTATATTTCGCTAAGTTGTTGATTCTTATGGAATCCGCTGTTTGAAATTTGCAAGAAAATTATTGGGCAGAGCTTAGATCAAGCGTCCCATTATCATCCACAATGATTGAATTCAATAGCAAATCCCCGTGAACACGAAATGATCGGCAAGAAGGAATTGCACTTCATGTGCGGCAAGGCGGGGGCCGGGAAAAGCACTTTGGCGGCATCGCTTGCGCGGCAACACGACGCAGTACTGCTGCGCGAGGACATCTGGCTGGCGCGGCTTTTTCCTGACGAGCTCGCCACTTTTGCGGACTACATCAAGTACTCGAAACGCATCAAGCTCGTGGTGGCGCCGCTGGTGGTGGAACTGTTGGCCAGGCAATCGGTGGTACTGGACTTTCCGGCGAATACGCGGGACGGGCGCAACTGGTTCCGCTCGATCTTCGAGCAGGCGAATTGCGCCCACACCTTGCACCATCTGGACGCCAGCAACCAGCTGTGCCTGCAGCGCATTGCCAAACGCAACGTTGAACGCCCGGAAGGCTCGCACGAACTGGACGAGGCGACCTTCAACCTCGTCACCTCGTATTTCCAGCCGCCTTTGCCGGATGAAGGCTTCAATGTGCGGAAGTATGCGCCGAGCGCGAACCAGTCCGACGGGGCGGATCGCCAGCCATGAAGGTTCGCGTCTTACCGCCCAATCCAGATTGGCGCGTCGAGTTTGATTCTGAGGCGGCACAGATTCATGCTGCGTTGGCCAATCTGGACATCGAAGTCCATCACATTGGCAGTACCGCGATCCACGGCGTCTTCGCCAAGCCAATCATCGACATGCTGCTGACGGTGCCCAGTCTCGCCACAGTGGACGACAACGCACAGGCCATGCAGGCACTGGGCTACGAAGCGATGGGCGAATTTGGCATTCCGGGCCGGCGCTATTTCCGAAAAAATTCACCAGACGGTATTCGCACGCATCAAGTGCATGCATTCGAGCGCGGCAGCGAGGGCGCAAGCCGCCATCTTGCTTTTCGCGACTACATGAACGCGCATGCCGAAGCGGCGCAAGCTTACAGCGCTCTGAAACAGCGCTTGGCGATCAGCTTTCCAGACGACATCCAGGGTTATATGGATGGCAAGAATGCGTTCGTCAAACACCATGAAGCACTCGCCCTGGCTTGGCAAGAGGGTCAACAGGTTGGCTGAAAAGTTGGCTTTGCGTACTGCACCACTCGCCGCGCTGCTCCTTGCAATCTCCGTGACGGCAATGCCGGCCGGTTTGGGTGCCAACGACAGACGACAGGTGGACGACGTTCGTGTCGATGACGCCACCGGTCAGGTCAAACTGTTGCTGGTGATTGACCGGCCGCTGGAAGACGGCCTGACCAAGCCCAGCGCGCAGCGAAAACTGCGCGGCTATCGGCAATGGCTCGACGATCCAAAGTTCACCACCAACTTTCCACAGGCGAAGCGCGACAAGGCGCCACTGGTACTGCTGGTCCATTTGCCGCCCAAGAACGAGCTTGGGCGTTCGGTCTTGAGTCAGATCGAGGTTTATGCGCGTGAATTGGGATTTGCGCCCGAGTTGCAACTCGCCGCGGTAAAAGACCCGCCACGGTAAAGCTGCCGAAACCAGCGTTGCTCACCCCCGCACAGGAGACCACCGACACTTGAAGGCACTGTCAGTGCGGCGCCGTTCGCTGGCAGCTGGACGAGATGCCCGAGCCCGGCACGGCTGGCAATCGCACTGCCAGCTGGCGATGCGACACGCTCTGGGTGTATGGGCTACGACGGTGAAGACATCAGGGACATATGGTTTGAACCCGTTCCTGACAGAGCGGGCGTGCCGTTTGCTGCCGGTCAGATCTGGTGGATTCGGAGGCGCACATGAAGCCAAGCATCACATTGCTGACCCTCGGGGTTTCGGACCTGGAACGGGCGGTCGCGTTTTACCGGGACGGGCTGGGATTGCCGACCAAGGGCATCGTCGGCACGGAAATCGAGAATGGCGCGGTGGCCTTCTTCGATCTGGAGAATGGCTTGAAGCTGGGCCTGTGGCCGCGCAAGAGCATGGCGGCCGACAGCGGGCTGCCAATGCAGCAGGCCACGAGTGCTCTGGAAATCTCCCTCGCGCACAACGTGGGCTCGAACGAAGAGGTCGACGCGGTGATGGGCCAGGCAACTGCCGCTGGCGCGAACATCGTGAAACCGGCCCAGGCGACCTTCTACGGCGGCTACGCCGGCTACTTCCAGGATCCGGACGGGCACCTGTGGGAAGTGGCGTTCAACCCGAGCTTCTCGTCGCTCTGACGAACCTGCTTCCGTGCCCAAGGAATGGCTTGCACTTCAGCCGCAAGCAGCTGGCGCTCAAGGCGACTTCGAGAACAAGACCACCTCGGGCAGGCCATCGAAATGCGCGTCACAGGTCAGCAAGTCCGCGCCGGCGTGCCGAGCCGTTGCGTAGACGATGGCATCGGCGGTAGCCAGTTTGTGTTCGCGGTGCAGGTCTGCCGCGAGCAGGGCGATGGAGGTGTCCATCGGCACGACCACACACTTCTGCGTGTAGGCGATCACTTGATCCGACTGTTCTTCGCCGAGCTCGCGCACCAGCCACTTCGACAGTTCGAGCTGCACGATGGTGGGGACGATGCACTGCGACTTGTCGGGGAACTGCTGGCCAAGTTGCTTGCCGAGCGTGCTGCCGATCAACCACTCGATCCATGCCGATGTGTCGACCACGCGCATGGCTGCCATCAGTAGCGATCCCCACGGTCGCGGTAGCCGTCTGTCTGCGCGCCCTTGGCGATGCCAGCCAGTTGTTCGAGTTCCGGCACGGGCATCACCAGCACCCCCTTGCCCTTGGGGATGAACACGAACTCTTGCCCGGCCTGCCAGTGCAGTTCCTCGCGCACGCCCTTGGGAATGGAAATCTGGAATTTGCTGGACAAGGTGGCGGTAGCTGTCATTTTCTTACTCCGTAAATATCGATCACCATTCGGTAAGAATACGCCTCTTTGCCCCCTGAGGCCAGGCGTGGTCGCGTGCAGCAACCATCAGCCCCAGCGGGCCCTACCTCGCCAGCAGTGCCAGCACCTCCGAATGGAACTCCCGGCGGAACAGCACCCAGATGACGCCGACGGTGGCGGCCACGAAGATCCACGGCGAGAAGAACCACCCGACGACGGCGAAGGCCATGTAGTAGCCGCGCAGGCCGTCGTTGAAGGCTTCGGCGGCCAGGGCCATGACGCCGCCGGCGCGGTCGGCGAAGGCGTCGCGTTCGGCTTCGGTCCAGGGTTCGTCGAACAGCGGGGCGGAGGCGACGAGCAAGGCGCCGAAGCTGTACTGGCGGATGCTCCAGGTGAAGCGGAAGAAGGCGTAGATGAAGATGCCCAGCAGCAGCACCAGCTTCATCTCCAGCACCAGCGCGCTGGTGTGGGCGGCAAACGGCAGGTCGCGCACCAGTTCTTCGGTGCGCTCCACGCCTGCGCTGATCACGGCCAACAGGCCGCCAATGATCAGGATGGTGGTGGACGCGAAAAACGATGGGCTGCTGGACATGCTTTGCGTGACCATGCCGTCGAGGATGCGGTTCTCGCGCTGCGTGGTGCGGCGCATCCAGAGCCGGCGCTCATGGTTGGTGCTGCCCAGCACCGAGGCGCGGGTGGTGGCGCGGCGGCGGGCGAAGCTGGCGTAGCCGGCCCAGCCGCCGAAGAACACCAGCAGGGCCAGCCAGTCGAGCCCGGACAGCAGGCTCAGCGCATCCAACAGCGAAGTTCTCATGGGCCCGGACTTTACCGGGCAGCCACCGCTTCTTCAGCCTGCCGTCAAGGCAGGTAAGGCGTCAGCCAGCCCATCTGCGGCGCGTCCACGCCGTTCTGCGGCTCGATGGAATACATGTAGCTGCCCCACCACGGGCCGGCCGCCCACCAGGTCCAGCCATTCCACACGTCGCGGTTGGCGCCGAGGTGGTCCAGCATGCCGGTGACGGCGGCCTGGCAGGTGGCGTTGTTGCCACCGGCGAATTCGCCGAGGAAGCCGCGCTTGCCGTGGCTGCGCAGCCAGGCGGTGAAACCGCTCAGGCGCTCGACGCCAATGGTGGTGCTGACGCAGTTGGCCGAATTGCCGGAACTGTCGCTGTCCAGGTACTGGTGCACCTCATAGGCGTAGCGGTCCGCCGGGTCCACCACGCCAAGCATCACGGTGGCGTTGGACGTGCCGTACCAGGTGTCGCTCCAGCTGTGGCCGCCGGTCCAGCCGTTGCCGGGTACGAGGATCAGGTTGCCGGCACCGGCTGCGCGGATCGCCGCGATGGCGGCATTGGCCGCGCCCAGCCATTGCTCGGTGGGCATGTCGTGCGGCTCGTTCATCAGCGCAAACACGACCTTGTCGTTGCCCTTGTAGGCAGTGGCCAGGCGCGACCAGAGGTCGGCAAAAGCGGCATTGGACACGCCGGCGCCGACGACGTTGCTGTAGTAGCGGGCGTAGTTGTGCGGGTCCAGCACCACGGTGACGCCGCTGGCGGTGGCGGCGGCCACGAAGCCGTTGAGCCGGCCCCACTCGGCGCTGTCGAACGCGGCATTCAGCGTGGGCTGCAGCCGCTCCCATCGGAATGGCAACCGTACCGTGTTCATCTGCTTGCCGGCGAAGTAGCCGACCTCGCCCTGCGTCGGGTAGGTGTAGTTGACGCCGTAGGTGCCGGGCAGCGAGCCGCCACCCCACGGGTCCGCCCCGAACTCGGCGCCGGCCAGGCTCACGCCGCGGTAGGCCGGCACCGGGCTGCTGGTGTTGATCTTCTGCTTGTTGTAGGAGCAGACCTTGGCGGGCTTGGCAGGGTTCGGATCCACGCCGCCGAAGCTGGCCAGCGTGCAGGCCACGCCACCCACGTAGGTGCCGTAGGCGAACTTGCCGGCCGCCCCATAGGCGACCTGGCGGGCGCCCTTGAAGCTGCAGGTCTGGCCTTCGGTGGCGCACTTGGCGTAGCCGGCGGGCAGGTTGCCGGCGTGGGCGGCAGCGCCCGCCAGGGCAGCAAAGAGGACGAGTGACGAGCGACGCAGCGGGGGCATGAGGTCTCCGGCAACCCCTCAGCGGGGCGAAAGCCGGATTCTCATGCTTGGTCCGGGCGGCAGCAGGTGTTTCCGGTCGCCCGGCAACATGCAGATGCGTTTGTTGCCTGGCGACATCAGGGCCGCCGTTGCCCGCGCTCAGGCGATCAGGCTGCCAGGTCGAACACCAGCACCTCGGCGCCCTGCCCGCCGCTGATCTCCAGCTGGTGCTCGCCGGTCAGCGCCAGGGCGTCGCCCGCCGAGAGCTGCTGGCCGTTGACCGTCAGCTTGCCGCGGGCCAGGTGCACCCAGGTCTTGCGGGCCGGGTTCAGCGCCAGCTCGGCCGATTCGTCACCGTCGAACAGACCGGCGCGGATCGCGGCGTCGGCGTTCAGCGTCACCGCCCCGTCGCGGCCGTCCGGCGAGGCCACCAGGCGCAGCTTGCCGCGCTTTTCCTCGGTGCTGAAAGCCTTCTGCTCGTAGCCCGGTGCCAGGCCTGCGGCCTTGGGCAGCAGCCAGATCTGCATGAAGTGCGTGGTCTGGCCTTCGGCGTGGTTGAACTCGCTGTGGCGCACGCCGGTGCCGGCCGTCATGCGTTGCACTTCGCCAGGCTGGATGGTGGCGCCGGTGCCCAGGCTGTCCTTGTGGCCCAGGCCGCCTTCCAGCACGTAGCTGACGATTTCCATGTCGCGGTGGCCATGGGTGCCGAAGCCGGTGCCCGGGGCAATGCGGTCTTCGTTGATGACACGCAGGTTGCCAAAGCCCATGTGGGCCGGGTCGTGATAGTCGGCAAAGGAGAAGGTGTGGAAGCTCTTCAGCCAGCCGTGGTCGGCATAGCCGCGGTCTTCAGACTTGCGCAGGGTGATCATGGTGAGCATCTCCGTGTGAAGCGGCGGTGGAGGCGAAAGGCCTTGCGTCGCGGTGAATCCAATGTAGGTCTGGGACCCTCTTGTGCGGCGGCGGTGGCTTGAAGCGAGCTTTCAAATAAGATGAATGCCCAAGCGCTTCTGCATTCAGTCTTTACGCCTCCCCAAAACGCCGCCGCCATGACAGACCGCCGCCAAGCCCTCACGCCCGACGCCTTGTCGATGATGGACACCATCGCCCGCACCGGCAGCTTTGCCGCTGCAGCGCGCGAGCTGGGCAAGGTGCCTTCGGCGCTGACCTACAGCGTGCGCCAGCTGGAAGACGCGCTGGACGTGCTGCTGTTCGACCGCCGCTCGCGCCAGGCCCAGCTCACCGCCGCTGGCGAGGAACTGCTGCAGGAAGGCCGGCGACTGCTTGCGCAGATGGACGCGGTGGCCAACCGGGTGCGCCGCGTATCCACCGGCTGGGAAACCCAGTTGACGATCGCGGTCGACGGCGTGCTGTCCCGGCTGACCATCCTGGAGCTGTGCGAAGCCTTCTACGCCATGCGCCCCAACGGCGGCCAGGACGGCCCAGGCACGCGGCTGCGGCTGCGCACCGAGGTGCTGGCTGGCACCTGGGAGGCGCTGGTGTCGGGCCAGGCGGACCTGGCGATTGGCGTGCCGGGCGACAGCGTGCTGGCCTCGGGCATCGAACTAAGGCCGCTGGGCGACATGGCGTTTGTCTTCGCGGTCGCGCCGCATCACCCGCTGGCCACTTTCGACGGCCCCATTGACGACGCCGAGTTGCTGCGCCACCGCGCGGTCGCCGTGGCCGACTCGGCCCAACGCCTGTCGCCCATGACGGTCAACCTGCTGCCCGGCCAGGACGTGCTGACCGTGCCCACCATGCACACCAAGATCGAGGCCCAGCTGCGCTGCCTGGGCTGCGGCTTCGTGCCCGAGCCGCTCGTGCGCGACCACATCCGCCTGGGCCGGCTGGTCGTCAAGCAGGTGCAGCGCCAGCAGCGCGTGGCGACCATGGCCTACGCCTGGCGCGCGGCGTCGGTCACCCAGCCGCGCAAGGCGCCGCAGGGGCTGGCCTTGCAGTGGTGGCTGCAGCAGCTGGAGAGCCCTGCCACTCGGCATGCGCTGCTCAATCCGCAAAGCGGCCTGGTTTCCGACGTGGATTGAACATGTCGGGCTACATCGGTCGCTTTGCGCCCTCACCCACCGGCCTGCTGCACGCCGGTTCGCTGGTGGCCGCGCTGGCCAGCTGGCTGGACGCACGCGCACATGGCGGCCAGTGGCGCGTGCGCATCGAAGATGTGGACACGCCGCGCTGCATCGCGGGTGCAGGCGAGGCCATCCTGGCCCAACTGGCGGCCTGCAGGCTGTTGCCGGATGGCCAGGTGTGGTGGCAGTCGCGCCGTGGCGAGGCTTATGCGGCGGCGCTGCAGCAACTGGTGACCGCCGGCCTGGCCTACCCCTGCGGCTGCAGCCGGCAGGACATCCTGAACGCGCTGGCCGCG
>NZ_VIDT01000199.1 GCF_006519715.1 Ideonella azotifigens | reverse complement strand
AAGAGCCAGGTCTGCGGCGCGCTGTCGGTGCAGGGTTTTGCCCGCGCGCACCGGCTCTCGCCAGGCGAAGAACAGGTGCTGATCGCCTTGTGCGATGGCCGCTCGCCGGGCGACATCGCCAAAACCCACGGCGTGGCGATTTCGACCGTGCGCACGCAGATTGCGAACATCCGGGCCAAGACCGGCAGCGTCAGCATCCGCGACCTGATCCAGCAAGTGGCCTTGCTGCCGCCGCTGGTCGGTGCCCTGCGCCAGAAGCCGGAAGCCCGCACCGCCGCGCCGGCAGGCAGCGCCAGCGCGCGGGCGATGCACAGTGCCGATCACCTGCTCGAAGCACTGGGCGCGTTGACCAGCTGACGCGGCGGGTGGCGCGCGCGAGTTCACGCGCGTCAAGCCGCCTGGCGGCCAGGGCGCTACGATGGGGGGCATGCAAGATGCCCCCCACGCTTCCCCTTCACCGCGCAGCCCTGTGGCCCTGCCCTTGCTGTCGCCCTCGCTTCAGCTGCTGGCGCAGCGTGGCGACCTGCGGCGCTACCCCAAGGGCACGCTGATCATCCAGGAGGGGGACAGGGGCGACACGCTCTACATCATCGTCTCCGGCCTGCTGCGCGCCTTCTCGGCCGACGAGACCGGCCGCGAGATCACCTATGGCGTCTACGGCCCGGGCGAGTACATGGGCGAGATGAGCCTGGACGGCGGTCTGCGCTCGGCCAGCGTCATCACCCAGGAGCCCAGCGCCTGCGTGGTGCTGACCCGCGAAACCCTGACCCGCCACATTGCCGAACACCCCGAGTTTGCGTTCGAGTTGCTGGCCAAGGTCATCCACCGGGCCCGCGCGGTCACGCTGTCGGCCAAGCGATTGGCACTGAACGACGTGTACGGCCGGCTGCGCCTGCTGCTGACCCAGCCACCCAACGAAGCCTGCGGGGCCGACGGACTGTTCAACGGCCGGCTGACCCACCAGGACGTGGCCAGCCGCATCGGCAGCTCGCGCGAGATGGTCAGCCGCCTGCTGAAGGACCTGGAGCGTGGCGGCTATGTGGCGCAGCAACGCGGCCGTCTTCAAGTTCTGCGGAATCTTCCACCCCGTTGGTAGGTGGTGCACCCGGCGCTGCGGGTACGCAGCACCACCCTCCGAGAGGGTGCGGGGCCGCTTGGGGCGGCCCGGCGCCGGCCCCGCTGGATGGTGCACCCGGCGCTGCGGGTACGCAGCACCACCCTCCGAGAGGGGGCGGGGCCACTTGGGGCGGCCAGATGCTGGCCTCGGTGGTCAACTTCTACAACCCGTCACACGTCTTCATCGGCGGCGGCATCCAGCGCATCGGCCCGCTGTTCCTTGCCGCGGTGCGCCAAAGCGTCTACCACCGCTCACTGGCCCTCTCCACGCGCCACCTGGAAATCCAGTACACGCCGCTGGGCGAGCGCGCCGGCTTGATTGGCGCAGCGGCGCTGGCGATGCAGGAGACGCTTCGGCTGCCGGGTTAGATCGCCACGACGCGGAATTCGTTGCAAAGACTGTCGAGCAACTTGCCAGTGAGTTTTCGGCTGCGCAGCTTGGTGACACCGCTGCGCTCGAACAAGGCCACCGCGAACCCGCCGTTGTGCTGGCGAGAGACGTAGCGAATGCCATCCCACTTCGGGCCGGCCTCATGAATGGCCTTGGCCCATGCCATGGGCAGGGCGTAATCGCTGCCGGCGCTGATGTCGTTGTTGAGGCCCAGCCTCTTCAGAGGCTTGCCGGTGAGATCGGCCAGCACCAGGGTCGACCTCGCCGGCCGATGCAGTTGCACGACGTGCCGTGAAGTGAGGTCAGTCAGCGGTATTTCGTAGTGGCCGTTGCGGAACCACGCGCATTCGTGGATCACGGATTCACAAAACGCCACCGACACATCGTCGGCCGCGTAGCAACTGCCAAAGCTCTGTGATGCATCCGCCGGTGGGCCGTCGAACCGGTAGCGGCCACACGACCAGAAGGGCTCGGTTTTCGGAAACCGGGACAGCCGAAGCAGCGACTCGGCCGGCACCAGCGCCGCTTCGAGCAGGTGCTCGAAAGAACCCGGCTCAGGCAACCTCAACGCCATCGCGCTTGGGGTGAGCCTCTTCCGCCCACGACCGGGCCAACTGCACGACGCGTGCGAGCTGCGCGGCGTCATTCGTCGCCGTCAGCGCCTGCAGCACCGTCTTGCCACCAAGCCCACCGTGAGGACGCTTCCAGAAGACCAGCTTTTCAGTGGGCGACAGGCCGCTCAGCGCCTGAGCAACAGCGCCCACTGCGTGACGGTCAAGGTCCAGGAACTCGCGAGGGTAGTAGCGCTGGCGTTTGACCAGGATGGCGAACACTTCGCCTCGGTCCGCCGCCGGACCCAACGCCTGCGGCGTCAAGCCCCAATGGTCAGCCAGCAGCTTGGCCGGCACAACCTCACCCGATTGGACCCATTCCACCTTGGCCGCCTCGCCGCGCGCCACGGCGGCGGCGAGTCCGGTCGCCGTGGCCGGCGCATCGTTGGCTGCAGGGCGAGGTGAAGCGCTCCTGCCCTGCCGGCGCTGCACCTTGCCAACCGGCAGGACGATGCCCTGACGCCGCATTTCGGAAACCAGCAGGCCCAGCGTGCCCTTGAGCTCGGAAACCGTGTGCTCAAGCTGCTCGATGCGCTGGTGAGCCTGGGAGGACAGGTGTCTCATGTCGGAATTGGCCATCTGGAAAGTCTAGCAGCGCGGCGAAAACGACGCAAACAGCGAAATTAGCGAAATCGACGCAAACAGCGAAAGGCGTCACCCGGCCGAGCCAGCAAAAGATCAAGTTCGACCCAATTTAGGTCTAATTTCGATCTTGCTGGGCCGAAGCTGGGCTCCTAGCATCGGTTCCATGAGGAAACGCCGGGCCGCCCCAAGTTCCTCACCCCCTCTGGGGGCCTGACGCCTTGCGGCAGGTTTGGGGCCCCATGAAAAAAGCGCCGGCTTCCGACCGGCGCGAGGAGACCCATGCTGGCGCTTTCGTTTCAGGACGTCGTCAAGGCGTTTGGCCCGGTGCAGGTGCTGCACGGGGTCAGCTTTTCGCTGGACGCGGGGCGCATCTACGGCCTGCTGGGCGAAAACGGCGCTGGCAAGTCAACGCTGATGAAGATTGCCTCGGGCTACGAGGCGGCAACGAGCGGCCAGCTGTGCCTGGACGGGCAGCCGGTGCGCTTTGCGAACTCGCGGGACGCCGAGGCCGCCGGCATCGTGCTGATCCACCAGGAATTCAACCTGGCCGAGGACCTGACGATTGCGCAGAACATCTTCCTCGGCCACGAGAAGAAAAAGCGCGGCGGCTGGCTGGACGACGCAGCGATGCGGCGCGAGGCCGCAGCGGTGCTGCAGCGCGTGGGCCTGGACCGCGACCCGGACACCCGGCTGCGTCAGCTGATCGTGGCCGAGAAACAGCTGGTCGAGATAGCCAAGGCGCTGGCGCGCAACGCCCGCCTGCTGATCATGGACGAACCCACCGCGACGCTGACGCCCGGCGAGACCGAGCGCCTGTTCGCGCTGATGGCCCAGCTCAAGGCCGGCGGCACCACCATCCTCTACATCTCGCACAAGCTCGACGAGGTGGAGCGCATCACCGACGAGGTCGTCGTGATGCGCGACGGGCGCTTCATCACCCGCGCCGCCACCCGCAGCTTGAGCCGCGCGCAGATGGCCAACCTGATGGTGGGCCGCGAACTGTCGGACCTGTTCCCGGCCAAGCAGCTGCCGCCGACTGATGCGCCGGTGCGGCTGCGCGTGCAGGACCTCAGCGTGCCCGGCTGGGCCGAGCAGGCCAGCTTCGAGGTGCGGGCCGGCGAGATCCTGGGTTTCGCCGGGCTGGTCGGCGCCGGCCGCACCGAGCTGTTCGAGGGCCTGCTGGGCTTGCGCAGCAGCAGCGCCGGGCGCGTGGAGATCGACGGCCAGGCCGTCGCCCTGCGCAGCCCGCGCGAGGCCGCCGACCTGGGCCTCACCTACCTCAGCGAAGACCGCAAGGGCAAGGGCCTGCACGTGGCCATGGGCCTGACCGAGAACCTGACGCTGATGAACCTGCGCCAGTACGCCAAGCCCTGGCTGCGCAAGGACCAGGAGCGCCAGGCGCTGGGCGATGCAGTGCGCGAGTTCGGCATCCGCACCGGCTCGCTGTCGCTGCGCGCTTCGTCGCTGTCTGGCGGCAACCAGCAGAAGCTGGCGCTGGCCAAGGTGCTGCAGCCCGGCCCCAAGGTCGTCGTGCTGGACGAGCCGACGCGCGGCGTGGACGTGGGCGCCAAGCGCGACCTCTATGTGCTGATCCACCGGCTCGCCGCGCAGGGCTGCGGCGTGATCGTCATCTCGTCCGAACTGATCGAGCTGATCGGCCTGTGCCACCGCGTGGCGGTGATGCGGGCCGGCCGGCTCACCACCACCCTGCAGGCGGATCGCCTGAGCGAAGAGGCCTTGATCGCCCATGCAACCGGCACGCACTGAAATGACCCCGAGCAGCGCCCCGGCAAGCGACTGGCGCACCCACTGGCACCGGCTGCGAAGCATCGGCCCGGTGCTGGGCCTGGTGCTGCTGTGCATTGCCGGCACGCTGCTGAACAGCGAGTTCGCCTCGCTGGACAACGCGATGAACGTGCTGACCCGCACCGCCTTCATCGGCATCATCGCGGTGGGCATGTGCTTCGTCATCATCTCGGGCGGCATCGACCTGTCGGTCGGCTCGATGGCCGCGCTGATCGCCGGCTGCATGATCCTGCTGATGAACGCGCTGGCCGCCAAAGGCTGGTCGCCGCTGGCCAGCGTGGGCGCCGGCATGGTGTTCGCGGTCGTGCTGGGCGCAGGCTTCGGGCTGGCGCACGGGCTGCTGATCACCCGCGGCCGCATCGAGCCCTTCATCGTCACGCTGGGCACGCTGGGCATCTTCCGCGCCTACCTGACCTACTTCGCCGACGGCGGCGCCATCACGCTGGACAACGCGCTGTCCGACGTCTACAGCCCTGTCTACTACGCCAGCTGGCTGGGCGTGCCCATCCCCGTCTGGGTTTTCGGCGTGGTCGCGGTCATCGGCAGCCTGATCCTGAACCACAGCGCCTTCGGCCGCTACGTGCAGGCCATCGGCTCGAACGAGCAGGTGGCGCGCTACGCGGCGGTGAACGTGGACCGCATCAAGGTGCTGACCTACATGCTGCTGGGCGTGTGCGTGGGCATGGCCACGCTGCTGTACGTGCCGCGGCTGGGCTCGGCCTCGCCCACCACCGGCCTGCTGTGGGAGCTGGAAGCGATTGCCGCGGTCATCGTCGGCGGCACCGCGCTGCGCGGCGGTGCCGGCAGCGTGGTCGGCACCGTGATCGGCGCGGTGCTGCTCTCGGTGATCGGCAACATCCTGAACCTGACCAACATCATCAGCGTGTACCTGAATGCCGCCGTGCAGGGCTTCGTGATCATCGCCGTCGCGTTCACGCAGCGGCGCCGGCCGTAGACACACAGGCACCTCTTTCTCGTTCCCTTCGGCAGCCACCAGAAGGCTGTCTTGCCCAACCACAACAGGAGACATGACATGAAATTCCGCACCCCTGCACGCATTCGGTTGCTGGGCCTGGCCGCAGCCGCCAGCCTGGCCTTCGTCGGCCAGGCCGCACTGGCGCAAGCCGCGCCTGTCAACCTCGGCGTCGTGATCCCGTCGGCCACGCACAGCTTCACCGCCGGCATCGTGTTCTGGGCCAACCAGGCCAAGAAAGACCTGGAGGCCGCGCACCCGGGCCTGAAGGTCACGGTGAAGACTGCAGGCGGCGCGCCCGAGCAGGCCAACCAGCTGCAGGACCTGGTCACCGTCACCAAGATCAATGCGCTGGTGATCTTCCCGTTCGAATCGGCTGCACTCACCAAACCGGTCGCCCAGGTCAAGGCCAAGGGCGTCTACGTCACCGTAGTTGACCGCGGGCTGACCGACACCTCGGCGCAGGACGCCTACGTGGCCGGCGACAACACCGCCTTCGGCCGCATCCCCGGCGAATACCTGGGCAAGGCGCTGGGCGGCAAGGGCAACATCGTCGCGCTGCGCGGCATCCCGACCACCATCGACAACGAGCGCATGGACGCGTTCAACGCTGCGCTGAAGGCCTACCCAGGCATCAAGCTGCTGGACGCCAAGCCCGGCAACTGGAACCGGGACGATGCCTTCAAGGTCATGCAGGACTTCCTGACCCGCTTCAAGCAGATCGACGCCGTGTGGGCGGCCGACGACGACATGGCCATCGGCGTGCTGAAGGCCATCGAGCAGGCCAAGCGCAGCGACATCAAGATCGTCTTCGGCGGCGCCGGCGCCAAGGGCATGGTCAAGACGCTGATGGACGGCAGCAACCCGCTGATCCAGGCCAACGTCTCGTACTCGCCGAAGTTCATCTACGACGCGATCAAGCTCACCGCCGAGGCGCGGCTGAAGGGCGAGAAGCTGCCGCCCAACACCATCATTCCTTCGGTGCTGATCACCAAGGACAACGCCAAGCAGTTCTATTTCCCCGATTCCCCGTTCTGAGCAATTGGCGCAGGAGAGCCCACCATGGCCAGACCCATCACCTTGTTCACCGGCCAGTGGGCCGACCTCCCACTGGCCGAGCTTGCGCCGCTGGCCAAGCGCATGGGCTACGACGGCCTGGAGCTGGCCTGCTGGGGCGACCACTTCGACGTGCAGGCCGCGCTGGCGTCGCCGCGCTACGTGGAGCGCAAGCGCGAGCTGCTGGCCGACCACGGCCTGCAGTGCTTCGCCATTGGCAACCACCTGACCGGCCAGGCGGTGTGCGACCGCATCGACGAGCGGCACCAGGCCATCCTGCCGCAGCACGTGTGGGGCGACGGCGACCCCGAAGGCGTTCGCCAGCGCGCCGCGCGCGAGATGCAGGACACCGCGCGCGCCGCGGCCAACTTCGGCGTCAAGACCGTCACCGGCTTCACCGGCTCGGCCATCTGGCACGCGATGTACGCCTTCCCGCCCACCTCGCAGGCCTACATCGAGCGCGGGTTCACTGACTTCGCCGCCCGCTGGACACCCATCCTCGACAGCTTCGAAAAACACGACGTGGACTTCGCGCTGGAAGTGCACCCGACCGAGATCGCTTTCGACACCGCCTCGGCCCAGCGCGCGCTGGAGGCCGTGAAGCAGCACCGCCGCTTCGGCTTCAATTTCGACCCCAGCCACCTCGCCTACCAGGGCGTGGACTACATCGGTTTCATCCGAAGGTTCGGCAAGCGCATCTTCAATGCGCACATGAAGGACGTGTGGTGGGCCAAGGGTGACGGCACCGTGGGCACCTTCGGTGGCCACACCGCCTTTGGCGATGCACGCCGCAGCTGGGACTTCCGCAGCGTGGGCCGCGGCATGATCGACTTCGAATCGCTGATCGTCGCGCTCAACGACGTGGGCTACGCCGGCCCGCTCAGCGTCGAATGGGAAGATAGCCGCATGGACCGCGTGCATGGCGCCACCGAGAGTGCCGCCTACTGCCGCCGGCTGGATTTCGCGCCCGCCGGTGGCGACTTCGACGCCGCCTTCGCTCGGGACGCCCAAGGCGGAATGGCCGGCTGATGGCACAAACTTCTCCCCGCAAGCTGCGCTACGCCATGGTCGGCGGCGGGCGCGACGCCTTCATCGGCCAGGTTCACCGCGCCGCGATGGCGCTGGACGGCCGCTACGAGCTGGTCGCCGGCGCGCTGTCGTCCCAGCCGGACAAGGCCATCGCCTCCGGCCGCGACCTGGGCCTGGCCGCTGCACGCAACCACGGCAGTTGGCAGGACCTGCTGGCGCACGAGCTGAGCCTGCCGGCCGAGCAGCGCGTCGACCTGGTCAGCATCGTCACGCCCAACCACGTGCACCACGAGGTCGCCCGGGCATTCGCCGACGCCGGCCTGCACGTGGTCTGCGACAAGCCGCTGGTGCACACCAGCGCCCAGGCCGGGGACCTGGTGCGCGTGGTCGCCCAGCGCGGCACCGTGTTCGGCGTGACCTACAACTACACCGGCTACCCGATGGTCCGTCAAGCCCGCGAGATGGTGCGCCAGGGCGTGATCGGCGAAGTCCGCAAGGTCGTCGTCGAATACCACCAGGGCTGGCTCGCCAAGCGCGTGGAAGGCGGCCAGAACAAGCAGGCCGACTGGCGCACCGACCCGGCCCGCAGCGGCATCGCCGGCGCGATGGGCGACATCGGCTCGCACGCCGAGAACCTGATCGCCACCGTCACCGGCCTGGAGGCAGAACGCCTCTGCGCCGACCTGACCGCCTTCGTGCCCGGCCGCCAGCTGGACGACGACGCCAGCCTGCTGCTGCGCTTCCACGGCGGCGCGCGCGGCGTGCTGCTGGCGTCCCAGATCGCCGCCGGCTTCGAGAATGAC
>NZ_VIDT01000198.1 GCF_006519715.1 Ideonella azotifigens | reverse complement strand
GCCGGCAGCCCCTACCGAAGCTCGCTGATGCAAGCTGAGGTGAGAGGCCGGTACCCGCAACTCAAAGGCTGGCTGCGCGACATGCTGGCGCGCCACCCCTACATGCTGGCCCTGGGCTCGCTGGACATTCGCCGTGGCGCAGCAACCGAGAGTGGCGTGGTGGAAGCCACACTGGAATTCCGCGTGTTCGAACGAGCGCCGCAACCGTGAACGCGACGGCACAACCGCCTGCCCAGCGCCGCCTGCACCCGGTCTTGATGGCAGCCCTTGGGTCAAGCGTGCTGGCCAGCGCATGGGCCATCTTCTGGCCTCCGGGCGAGGTGCAGGTTCCCGAATCACGCACGCGCGCGCAGGCTGTGCCGGCCATTTCAGCGGCGGCATCACCGCCAGCGTCCACGCCCGTTTCCTCGGCGCTTGCCGTCAGACAAGGCAGCGCCAGTGCCGAGCCCGATCCCGTGGTCCTCAGCGAAGCCACGCGCGACCCGTTCTATCCCGATGCTTCAGCGCCTACAGGCAAGCCCGCCAAGCCTGCCGCGCAGCCCACCCCCCAAGCGCTTGCCCCAGCCAACATCGATCCGCCGCCGCCCCAAGCCCCGCCCATGACCCACCGCGTCCTCGGCCGCTTTGCCGGCCCGGACGGCGCGCGCCTGCTGTTCGTGCAGGACGGCCAGCAGGCCGTGGTCGCAGCGCCCGGCGTGGAGCTGAGCAGCGGCTACCGCATCGAAGCCATCACCGCCACCGAGATCCGGCTGCGCCACCCTTTGCTCATGCCCACCGTGAGCCTGCCCCTGCCTGCCGAAGCGGCCCCTTGATGGCCAATTTTTGATCCATGACGATGTTGTCCTCTCTTGTCCGGTCCATTCCGCTTGCGGGCGCAAAGCGCGGCGCACGTGTGCTGTGCCTCTCCGCATTGTTTGGCGCCACGCTGCTGGGCCTGTCCGGCTGTGCCGGCCTCGTCCAGCACGAAGCCAGCGAACAAGCCGCCAGCGGCCAACCTGAACAAGCCTTGCGCACGCTGGAGGACGGTCTGCGCCGCTACCCGGAAGATGCCAACCTTCGAGCGCAGTACCTCACGCTGCGCGACGCCACCTTGCAAGGCTGGCTGGACGATGCCGCGCGGCAACGAAGTGCCGGCCGGCCTGACGAAGCCGAACGCCTGATCGCACGCGCGCTCGCCCTGGATGCCACCAACGGACGTGCCCAAGCCATGCTGGCCCAGCTGCGCCTCAACCGCCGGCTCGCCAGCGTGCTCGACGAGGCCCAAGGCCTGCACACCCGAGGCCAGTTGACGGCGGCCCTGCGCGTGATCGACGAAGGCCTCAAGTCCGACCCACAACACGCTGGCCTGCAAGCGCTGAAGCTGCAGATCCAGGCCGCGCAGCGCAGCCAGCAGTTGCAGTCCTCCCAAGCAGGCCTCGCCGAACAGCGGCCCATCTCGCTGGACTTCCGGGATGCCGGCCTGCGCCAGGTGCTGGACCTGGTCAGCCGCAACAGCGGGCTGAACTTCGTGCTGGACAAGGACATCCGGCAGGACCTGAAGGTCACCGTCTACCTCAAGCAGGTGCGCGTGGAAGACGCGCTGGACCTCATCGTCAGCACCCACCAGCTCGCTCGCAAGGTGCTGGACGATCGCACCGTGCTGATCTACCCGAACACGCCGGACAAGCAGCGCGAATACCAGGAGCAGGTCATCCGCGTCTTCTACCTGGCCAGTGCCGAGGCCAAGGGCGCGGCCAGCTTCCTGAAGTCCATGCTCAAGCTCAAGGACCCCTTCGTGGACGAGCGCAGCAACATGCTGGCCCTGCGCGAGGCGCCGGAGACCGTGGCACTTGCCGAACGGCTCATCGGCCTGTACGACACGCAGGAACCGGAAGTGCTGCTGGAACTCGAAGTGCTGGAGATCCGCTCGACCCGGCTGACCGAGCTGGGCTTGCAGGTGCCCAGCAGCATCAGCCTGTCGGCGCTGGCGCCCAGCTCCGGTGGCGGCCTGACCATTGCCAACCTGCGGAACCTGGACGACGGGCGCATCGGCGTGTCGGTGGGCAGCGTGACGCTCAACCTGCGGCGTGAGGTGGGCGACTTCGAGATCCTGGCCAACCCGCGCGTGAGGGCTCGCAACCGAGAGAAGGCCAAGGTGCTGATCGGCGACAAGGTGCCCATCATCACCACCACCACTTCGCAGACCGGCTTTGTGAGTGACTCGGTGAGCTACCTGGACGTGGGCCTGAAGCTGGAGATTGAACCCACCATCTATGCCAACGACGAAGTGCTGATCAAGCTGGCCCTGGAAGTCGGCTCACTCGCCAGCCAGATCAAGACCACCTCCGGCACCGTGGCCTACCAGATCAGCACCCGCAATGCGAGCACCGCGCTGCGCCTGAAGGACGGCGAGACCCAACTGCTCGCCGGCCTGCTGAGCAAGGAAGACCGCACCAGCGCGAGCCGCATTCCGCTGGTGGGCGACGTGCCGGTGCTGGGCCGCCTGTTCAGCAGCCAACTCGACGACGGCAGCCGCACGGAGCTGGTCCTGGCCATCACACCGCGCATCGTGCGCAACCTGCGGCAACCCGATCCAAGCGAAGCCGAACTCTGGGTGGGCACCGAGGCCTACACCCGGCTGCGCCAGGTGGGCGGCCGCGTGGCGCCTGAGCTGCCGGCCAAGCCGGACGGCAACAAGGCCACCGCACCTGCCACTGCTCCCGCCCCCAATGCAGCCCCAAATGCCGCGCCCGCTGCTGGCCCGGCGGTCGGCAACGAGAATCTGCCGCTGCTGCCCATGACCTTCCAGTGGCAGGGCCCGGCCACCGTCAAGGCTGGGCAGGTCTTCACGCTCGCACTCGATGGCGAGACCCCCCTGGGCCTGCGCAGCCTGAACCTGGGCCTGCAGGGCGTGCCGGGCGCTTTGCACGTCACCGAGTCGGCAGCTGGCGACTTCTGGGGCCGGGATCCGCAGACGCCGGTGAGCCTGAGCGCTTCTGATGATGAAGACACCGGCGCGATTGACACCGGCGCGCTGCGCTCCAAGCCCACCGTCGCGCCAGGCAAGGGCCGCTTGTTCGAGTGGCGCATGGTGGCGCCCAAGCCTGGTCGCTACAGCCTGTCAATGGGCGCCGCCAGCGTCGTCACGGGCGACGGCCAGCGGGGCAAGGCCACGCCGCCGCCTGCCTTCACCGTCGAGGTCCAGCCGTGAAGGCACTCAAGCCTGGCGGCTACACGCTGGTGGAACTGCTGGCGGTGCTGGCCGTGCTGTCCATCCTGGCGATGGGCGCCATGCCGATGGCCGAGATGGCCGCGCAGCGGCAGAAGGAGCAGGCCCTGCGGGACGCGCTGTGGGAGATCCGCGGCGGGCTGGACGCCTACAAGAAGGCTGTGGACTCCGGCCAGATCGCCCGCGAGGCCGGCGGCTCCGGCTACCCGCCCAAGCTCGCCAGCCTGACCGAAGGCGTGATGGACGTGCACGGCCAGCCGCGCTACTTCCTCAGGCGCTTGCCGCGGGATCCTTTTGCATCGCCTGAACTGACCGCGGAGGCCAGCTGGGCCTTGCGCAGCTACGACAGCCCGCCGGAGGCGCCGCACGCTGGTGCCGACGTGTTTGATGTCCAGTCCAGTTCAACCGCCAAGGGCAGCAATGGCGTGCCCCTGAAGGACTGGTGATGGCGCGCTCCTGCAAACGCCCAACGCTCGGCCCATCGCTGCGCCCGCCCGCCGGCTTCACCCTGATCGAGCTGCTGGTCGTGCTCGCGGCCCTGGCGCTGCTGTTGGGCCTGGCCGTGCCGCGTTACGTCGAGCATGTGGACCGGGCCCGCGAGATCGTGCTCAAGCAGAACCTGCGCGCCATGCGCGACGCCATCGACAAGTTCAACGCCGACCGCGGCCGCTACCCCTCGGAACTCGCCGAGTTGGCCAAGGAGCGCTACCTGCGCGAAGTCCCGCCGGACCCGGTCACCGACAGCGTGCTCACCTGGACCGTGGTGCCACCACCGTCGGGCGCGCAAGGCCAGGTCTACGACGTGCACAGCGGTGCCGCGGGCCTGTCGCGAGATGGGAGCCTGTATGCGGCCTGGTGACCCTCGCAAGGCGCGCCAGCCCCAGTCCCTGCGCGTGGCGCAACAGGGCATGGGCTGGGTGTTCGTGCTGCTGCTGCTGGCGGTGGCCAGCACGGCAGCCTCGCTGGTCGCCCAGCGCTGGGCCGATCAGATCGCGCGCGAGAACGAGCGGCAACTGCTTCGCGTGGGGGATGCCTACGCTGCGGCGCTGGCCCGCTACCGCGCCAGCACGCCGGGCGGGGATGCACGTTTTCCGGGAAGCCTGGAGGACTTGCTGACCGACAGACGTGCCGCTGTGGTTCGGCGGCACTTGCGGGCGCTGTATCCGGACCCGCTCACGGGCCAAGCGGACTGGGCGCTGCTGCGCGATGCGCGCGGCGACATCTCGGGCGTGCGCAGCCGGTCCGACAAGAAGCCGTGGGCGCAAGTGCCGCAGCAGCTGGAGTTCAGCGACCTGCCTGCGGCCACGCACTATTCCGATTGGGTTTTTACGCCAAGGTTGTCTTCATGAATGTCGTTTTGAGCCGGCCCATCTCTCCCGTCGCCCTTGCTGCCAAGGCGCGTGGCTTCACCTTGCTTGAGCTGCTGGTGGTGGTGCTGATCATCGGCTTGTTGACCGGCATCGTCGGGCCGCGCCTGATGGGGCAGATCGGCCGCTCGGAGGTCACCGCGGCCAAGGCGCAGATCGATGCGCTGGACAAGGCAGTGCAGGCCTATCGCCTGGACATGGGGGGCTTTCCGAGCACTGAGCAAGGGCTGGCGGCGCTGATGGCCGCGCCTGACGGCAATGCGCGCTGGCGTGGCCCCTACATGAAGAACGCGATCCCCACCGACCCATGGGGCTCGCCGTACCAGTACCGCATGCCGGGCACGAGCGGCCGGGACTACGACATCCTCAGCCTCGGGCACGACAAGCGTACCGGCGGCTCTGGCGACGACGCCGATCTCAGCAACTGACGCGCCTGCGTGGCACTGAACATGGACTTCGAAGCCCGCTTGTTCGACCCCGCCAGCCGCGCGGTCGAGCTGCGCCGGTTGCAGGCCGACGACGAGCCGGCTGCGCGTGCCTTGCTCTCGGCGACCGGGCACACGGTGCTGGAGCTGCGGACCCTGCGCGGTCGCCGGCAGGCGGCCGCTGGGGGCAAACGCAAGGAAGACCTGGCCCTGTGGTGCCGCGAGCTTCGCGCCTTGCTGCAAGCGGGCATGTCGGTGGTGGAAGCGCTGGATGCACTGGCCGCGGCGGCAGGGCCAGCGTCCATGCACGAGGCCTTGCTGGCCAGGCTGCGCGAAGGCAAGAGCCTGTCCACCGCGATGCAGCAAGTGGGCGGCTTCCCCGCCTTGCTGGTGGCCTCGGTGCGCGCCAGCGAGCGCACCAGCGACCTCACGCACGCGCTGGACGCTTTCCTGCGCTTTGACGACATGGTGGGCGGCCTGCGGCGCAAGGTGATCAGCGCGGCGCTGTACCCGGCCGTCGTCGTGGGGCTGGGCAGCCTGATCGCGGTGTTCCTGCTGCTGGTGGTGATCCCGCGCTTTGCGAAGCTGTACTCGGAGGCCGGCGCGGGTGTGAGCACCGCCACGCGTGGGTTGTTGGCCTTCAGCGCCTTGCTCTCGGCGCAGCCCTGGCTTGCTCCTGTGGGTTTGGCCTTGCTGTTCACCGGCGTGCTCTGGGCCTTGAGTGGGACGCGGCCGGCACAACTGCTGGCCTGGCTGCTGCGCGTCTGGCCCTGGCTTGCGGTGCAGGCCGGCCACTTCGAGCGCGCACGGCTCTTCGAAGCGTTGGCCCTGCTGGTGCACGGCGGCTACAGCCTGCACGAGGCGCTGGGGGTGTGCCTGACCCTGGCGCAGGCGCCGGAGATGCATGCCAGGCTGACGCAGGCCAGGTTGCGCATCGAGCAAGGGGCGGCGGCGTCGGTGAGCTTTGATTCGGTGGGGCTGACGGATCCGGTGACCGAGCGGCTCATTCGCGCAGGCGAGCGAGGTGGCGAGTTCGACCGGGTATTGCGCGCCATCGCCGAGCGGCATCGCCAGACCTTCGAGACCTTCATCGAGCGCGCCACGCGCATCGTCGAGCCGGTGCTGCTGCTGGGCGTCGCGCTGATGGTGGGCAGCATGGTGGTGCTCTTGTACATGCCGATCTTCGACATTGCGGGGTCTGTGCGATGAGCAGCCCCAAGACCGCCCCTGTACCGACCGCATCCGCCGTCCTGGCCGAGCTCAGCAAAGCGCGCGCAGCGGATGCGGGCACGGTGCTCGATGCCTTGCGCCGCCAACAGCCTGGCTGGCCCTGGGAGGCTTTGCTGCCGGCGCATTCAGGCGTTCGCACCAGTGCCGGCCTTGCCGATCTGGTCAGCCTGCCGACGCGGCTGGCCCTGCCGGTGGGCGTGGCCATCGTGCGCGAGGGTGCAGGGATCAGCTTCCTGGCCATGGCCGACCCCTGGGATGACCGCGCATTGCAGCGTGCCAGCGCGATTCTCGGCCAGGCGCTGGAGCCGCTGGCTGCGAGTGCCGATGAACTGGCGAGGTGGCATGTGCTGCTCGACGCTGCGTCGGGCGCGCCAGCGTTCCCTGGGCCTGCATCGGCTGCCCCGGCTACCAGCACAAGCGCTGGCTCGGCCAACGGCTCGGTCATTGTCGATTTCGTGGACCGGGCACTGCTCGCCGCCTGGCGCACCGGTGCCAGCGACGTGCACTTCGAGTGCGACCGGCAAGGGCTCACCGTCAAGCACCGGCTGGACGGCGTGATGGCCAAGTTCGAACGCCTGGAAGGCTTCCAGTTGGCCGAGGAGGTGATCTCGCGGCTCAAGGTGCTGTCCCAGCTCGACATCACCGAGCGCCGCCTGCCGCAGGACGGTCGCTTCCGCTTCCGGTTCGAAGGGCGCGAGGTCGACCTGCGGGTCTCCATCATGCCCAGCGTGTTTGGCGAGGACGCGGTGTTGCGGCTGCTGGACAAGTCCACGTTGCGCAGCAAGGGCGACGACGTCACGCTGGACGCCCTGGGCTTCGATGCGGACAGTGCCTTCCGGCTGCGGCACCTCGCGCGCCTGCCTCACGGCATGCTGCTCGTCACCGGGCCGACCGGCAGCGGCAAGACGACTTCGGTCTATGCGGCGCTCTCGGAGATCAACACCGGGCTGGAGAAGATCATCACGATCGAAGACCCGGTGGAGTACGAACTGCCGGGCGTGCTTCAAATTCCGGTCAACGAGAAGAAGGGGCTGACCTTCGCACGAGGGCTGCGCAGCATCCTGCGCCACGACCCGGACCGCATCCTGGTCGGCGAGATCCGGGATGGTGAGACGGCCGAGATCGCGGTGCAGTCGGCGCTCACGGGGCACCTGGTGTTCACGACCGTGCACGCGAATTCGCTGTTCGACGTGATCGGGCGCTTCCGGCACTTCGGGCTGGACATGTTCGGCTTCGTGTCCTCGCTCAATGGCGTCGTCGTCCAGCGGCTCATGCGGCGGCTGTGCCAGGCCTGTGCCACCAGCGCACCGCCTTCTGCGGAAGAAGCCGCGTGGTGGGCAAGACATGAAGCGACGTTCGGGCCGATGCCGGCGGAGCTGCCTCGCGCACAAGGCTGCCAGCACTGCCACGGCACCGGCTACCGGGGCCGCTTCGTGATCGCCGAGGTGCACGTCATTGGCGACCACCTGCGCGACCGGATCCTGGGCGGTGCAGAGGTCACGGAGTTGAAGCGCCTGGCGTTCGAAGGCGATGTCGGGCCTGCCGGCAAGGTGCAGCCATTGCTGCAGCAAGCCATCCGCCGCATCCAGCAATCGCAATCCACTTTGGAGGAACTGTTTCGTGTGGTGGGACAGGTCTGATAGGGCGGGTAGGACGGGCGACATCTACCTGGCGGGTCGCACGCTGGCCGTGCGTGTCGATGGCGAGGTCCGTGTCGAGCCGATCACGGAGGAGGACTGGCGTGCGAAGTTGGCGCAAGGCTTGGCTGACAGGCCACAACGGCGTTGGCGCGTGTGGCTGGGCGGCAACCGGTGTGCGTTGCACAGCGTCGATCCGGTGGTGGGACTGCGCAGCATTGAAGAGGCGGAGATCGCGCTGAGTGCGAGCCTTGGCCACGGGGACGCCGCGGTCGAAGCCAGATTGGCGACATGGCCGCAGCCCAAGGATTCGCCGTGGATCGTGGGCACGACGCCCGCCGGATTGGTGGGCGATCTCGCCGCCATGGCGGCGAGCGCCGACGCCAGCTTGGCGAGCGTCCGGCCGTGGTGGTGGGCTCACGCCGTGCCCAAAGGAGAGGGCGCTGCGTTCTGTGATGGCGAATGCATCAGCTACTGGCGCGTGGACGCGAAGGGGCGCATCGGCGCTGCGGC
>NZ_VIDT01000197.1 GCF_006519715.1 Ideonella azotifigens | reverse complement strand
CCTCGGCCGTCAGCTCCCCGCCGCCGGCCGGGTAGAAGCCATGGCGGCGCAGTGTCACGTCCAGCCCCACGCCCATGCGGCGCAGCAGCGGTGCAAACGAGCGCTCGATGAAATGGAAGTTCGGCGCCATCGGGTTGTGCGTGCCACCTTGCAGCGTCAGGCGGCTGGGCCCGTCTGCCAGCATCAGCGCCGGCAGCACGGTCTGCAGCACCAGCATGCAGCTGCCCGCCGAGCCGACCGCAAAGCGGTACTCGCCCGCCTTCACCGCCCCCGGCTCGAACACCAGCTCCCGCGAACCCAGCTCCGCACCCTGCACGGTCGCGCCACTCACCGCCTGCGCCGCATTCACGCAAGCCAGGTGCTGCCGCATCAAGCCCGGCTTGGGCCGGCGCCCGCGAATGTCGTGCAGCGCAAACCCCTGCCCGGTGCACATGGCCAGCGCCAGCGCGCTGCGCAAAATCTGGCCGCCGCCCTCACCCGCGGCGCCATCGAGTTCGATCATCTTGTTCATCACGTCTTGCATTGTTGTTCTCTCTTCCACTGCCTCGCCGCTCAACACCATCCTCTGGCGCGAGCCACCTCGGCCTGCCGGCGCTTCTCCAGCCTTTGTTGGTTTGCGGCCTCCAACTGCACGTAGTCGGCATGCTTTGCAAAGTACGGCCCCAGCCACCCTTCTTCGTGGGTGAAGGCCATGTTCCAGGCCAGGTTCTCCGGAAATACGTTGTAGTCGCGCTCGGGCCAATTCACAGGCTTTCGGTCCAACACGAAGGCCGAGCGCTGATCATTCGACAGCAGGATGTAACGTTCGGCGGAATGCGCGGCGTAGACCGCACGCGCTTCTGCGGCGTCTAGGCTTGGATATCGGCCGCCGCTGAAGACGTGCCAGAGATAGTCGTCAGCATTGACGCCATGCCGGTTCCGTCCAAACACATCGAGCCAGCGCTCGCCCCAAACCAGAGTTTCATCAGGTGTGCAGCAACGCAGAACACCTTCGATGCTGGTAGCTGGCTTCAGGAAATTACGCTTCATTCGCGCGCTCCTCGCTGGCCACGACAACCGCCAAACGCTCTCGCTTGCGCGCAAGCCCCGCTTCGGCGATCTGCCGCGCAACTTTCACCCGCAGGCGTTCCGCCTCGCGGCAAGGTGCGCAGCGGACCGCGCGGCTCCAGACGTGGCCGCCCGCCACTTCGTACCACCAATGCTGCCGCGCAGCAGTCCAGACTTGTGGCTTTGCGCAATCGCGGCAAGTGAACGCGTAGTCTGAGTATTGGCGCCGTGGCACAGCAAAGCTGTTGTTCAGGGCCACCATCCAAGGCTCGACGAACGTCATCTCCGAAAGCTGCCGAGCAGAGGAACGGCGAGCCGTGGCGGCTTGCTTCGCCGCAGCCCGCGCATGACGCCTGGCCATGATCTCCGTCCGCCGCTGTTTGTTGCTCTTCATCTCAACTCTCCCGCGGCGATGCAAACGCTCGCCGTTCTCTATCCCTTCACGCACACAACCTGCTTCAGCGTGTAGACGACTTCGACCAGGTCCTTCTGCGCGGCCATCACCGCGTCGATGTCCTTGTAGGCCATCGGGATCTCGTCGATGACGGCTTCGTCCTTGCGGCACTCCACGCCTTCGGTGGCCTTGATCTGGTCGGCCACGGTGAACAGTTTCTTGGCCTTGGTGCGGCTCATCACGCGGCCTGCCCCATGGCTGCAGCTCTCGAAGCTTTCCGGGTTCCCCAGACCGCGCACGATGTAGCTGCGCGCGCCCATGGAGCCGGGAATGATGCCCAGCTGCCCCTTCCTGGCGCTCACCGCGCCCTTGCGGGTCACGAACACGTCTTCACCGAAGTGACGTTCCTGCTGCACGTAGTTGTGGTGACAGTTCACCGCTTCAACGTGCGCCTCGAACGGCTTGGTGATCACGTGGCGCACGGTGGCGATCAGGTTGGCCATCATCACTTCACGGTTCTTCGCCGCGAACTTCTGCGCCCAGCCGACCGCACGCACGTAGTCGCCGAAGTACTGCGCGCCTTCCTCGAAGTACGCCAGGTCCTGGTCCGGCAGGTTGCGCTGGTGGACTTCCGCGTCCTTCTTCGCCAGCTCGATGAAGTGGGTGCCGATGGCGTTCCCCACCCCGCGCGAACCGGAGTGCAGCATGAACCACACTGCCCCCGCTTCATCCAGGCAGACCTCGATGAAGTGGTTCCCGGTGCCCAGCGTTCCCAGGTGCTTGCGGTTGTTGGTGTTCTTCAGGCGCGGGTGGTCTTCGCACAGCGCTTCGAACTCGTCCACCAGCCCCGCCCAGGCCTGGTCCACCAGGTTGGGCGGGTTCTCCCAGGCGCCTTCGTCACGGCGCCAGCCCTTGGGCGAACGGCCATGCGGCACGGCCTTCTCGATGGCCGAACGCAGCGGCCCCAGGTTGTCCGGCAGGTCCTCGGCACGCAGCGTGGTCTTGCAAGCCATCATCCCGCAGCCGATGTCCACTCCCACCGCAGCGGGAATGATGGCCTTCAGCGTCGGGATGACCGAGCCGACCGTGGCACCGATCCCCAGGTGCACGTCCGGCATTGCCGCCACGTGCTTGAAGACGATGGGCAGGCGCGCTGCATTGCTCAACTGCGCATGCGCCTCGGGCTCGACCGGCACGCCGCGGGTCCACATCTTGATGGGCACGCCGCCTTCGACTTGTTCTTCGTTGTAGTTCATGGTGTTCATTTCATTCTTCTTTCAACAGGTTCAGCGCAGCTTCACCAGATTGTTCAGCACGCCTTCCAGGCCGCCGTAAACCGAGATCTTGTCGATGCGTTCGGCCACGCGCTCCAGCGTTTCCATTTCCTTCAAGCGCAGTGCGATCGGGCTGTCTTCCATCACTTTCGCGGTGTTCAACAGCGATCGGGTCGCCGCGGTTTCTTCGCGGCGGCGGATCACGTTCGCCTGGGCCGATTTCTCGGCCTCGACCACCTGCGCCAGGATGGTCTTCATCTCGCCCGGCAGGATGATGTCTTTCACGCCCACCGATTCCAACATCAGGCCGCTCTCCATCAGCCGCTCGCGGACCTGGACGCGCACGCCTTCGTCGATCAGCGACTTGTTTTCCAGCAGTTCATCCAGCGTGCGAGTGCCAACGATGGACCGCAGCGCAAACTGCAGTTCCCGATATAGCGCCTCGGCCGGCTTGGCATGCTGGCCGAAGGCCTGCATCACGTCGGCGTAGCGCCAGGTGGCGGTCAGGTTCAAGCGCAAGGCCACCTTGTCCTTGGTCAGGATCTCCTGGCCGCTCACCTCGCAGACCTGCACGCGCAGGTCCACGGTTTCAACGGCCACCGTGCGGTTGAAGCGCCAGAACGCGAACGCGCCGGGCTGCAACAGCTTCACGAACTTGCCGTCCACCGACAGCACGCCCTGAGAGAACTCCGACACCTGACCTTGCAACACACCGTGCAGGCCTGCCACGGCACGCTGGCGCAACTGCGTCTGCGTGATGCGCGACACCAGGTCCTGCGGCAATTCGATCTGCTCTGCGGCGAGGTCCAACACCTCGACCTTCACGTCCGTCAGGCCCTTCCAGTACAACTTGCGCGAGGCCGGCGGCAGCAGTTCGACCAACACGCCGTTTTCATGGCGCAGGCCAACCTGGGTGTCCGTGAGTTCGACGCGGACGAACTCTTGTTCCACCACCGCCGGCTCCTTGGCCATCAGGTAGTCCGCCAACTGGTGCGAAAACGCCGGCTGGTCGATCGCGAAGGTCTCCACGCGAAGTTCATCGAACCACGAGAACACGCGGTGGCGGCCGGGCTGGAGCACGCGCTCGAAATCGCCGTTGCGAAACAACAGGCCACGTTCGTTCTTCTTCACCACCACGCGGCGGAATTTCTGGTTCAGCTTGTTCATTTCGTTCTTTCTTTTCTTGTCGTCGTTTGGCAATGTTGGGGTGCCGTTACAGGGGCCGCGGCGGACGGTGAGGGCCTCGGCAAGGGAATCGCAGCGCGCCCCTCCCATGGCTGACTGCGTTCGCGCGTCGCGCGGTCTCTCCGCACAAGCTGCTGCCGCTGACGATGGCGAGCTTCAGGAGCACTTTCGCTTTCCTTCCACGCGGCACCGCATTCGGCGGAGTCTTTCGACTGTTCTATTTGCTCTCAATAAGCTGGATTTGTGGTCCAGCTGAAGTGGTGGACAACCGGGACTCGAACCCTGGCTTCTTGCGAAGGCACCTGCCAGTCCTGATCAACCCTTTCCAGTGGCGCGGCATGCGCACCGCCCATGGGCTCAACACCCAGGCCTTGCGCACCGGCGCGGCCGGCTTTCGCCAAAACCGCTGACCTGTGAAGCGTTCACTTTCCGTGGTCGACACCGTTCTATTCGCACGGGGTGTGCCAACCCTGGTTCGGCTCAGCCAGAAGACATTGCAAGCCGTTGAATCCAAAAGGAAATATTGAATTCGGAGCAACTCGTCGACTGACGAATTGCTGGCAGAAGTATCGGATTGCTAGAATTAAAGCTAGCCAACTAGCCAGAAATGAAAACCTCCCAGAAGACCGTCGTCATCGGATTCCTCGGCACGCAGCTGGACTCGGGCCAGGGCGCGGGCCGGTGGGAGAAGTGGCGGCCGACGATTTCGCTGGTCCAGCACGAGGACACGGTGATCCACCGGCTGGAGTTGCTGTACACCAAGCCGCACCTGGCGCTGGCGCAGCTGATGAAGGCCGACATTGCCAATGTTTCGCCCGAGACCACGGTGAACCTGGTGCCCATCGAGCTGGCCGACCCGTGGGACTTTGGCGAGGTCTACACCGCGCTGTACGACTGGGCCAAGGGCTACCGCTTCGATGCCGAGCGCGAGCGCTACTGGGCCCACATCACCACCGGCACGCACGTCGCGCAGATCTGCATGTTCCTGCTGGTCGAGTCGCGTCAACTGCCGGGGGTGTTGCTGCAAAGCTCGCCGCCGCGGCGGCAGCGCGCGGGCGAGCCGGGCAACATCGCGCTGATCGACCTGGACCTGTCTCGCTACGACGGCATTGCCAAGCGCTTCCACCAGGATCAGAGCGACGCGGTGGCCTTCCTGAAGAGCGGCATTGCCACGCGCAACCCGCGCTTCAATGCGCTGATTGCCGAGATCGAGCGGGTGGCAGTGCGCTCGAAGGCACCCATCCTGCTGGTGGGCCCCACGGGCGCAGGCAAGTCCTTCCTGGCGCGGCGCATGTACGAGCTGAAGAAGGCGCGGCACCAGCTCGAAGGCAGCTTCGTCGAAGTGAACTGCGCCACGCTGCGGGGCGACGGTGCGGCCTCCGCGCTGTTCGGCCACAAGAAGGGCGCGTTCACCGGCGCAGCAACCGAGCGCGCAGGCCTGCTGCGCACGGCGGACGGCGGGCTGCTGTTCCTGGACGAGATTGGCGAGCTGGGGCTGGACGAGCAGGCCATGCTGCTGAAGGCCATCGAGGAAAAACGCTTTTTCCCGATGGGCAGCGACCGCGAGGTGGCGAGCGACTTCCAGCTGCTGGCCGGCACCAACCGCGACCTGCGCGCCGAGGTGGCGGCCGGCCGCTTCCGCGACGACCTGTTCGCCCGCATCAACCTCTGGACCTACGACCTGCCGAGCCTCGCACAGCGCACCGAAGACATCGAGCCCAACACCGAGCACCTGCTGGCCTTGAGCGCGCAGGACACCGGCCGCGCCGTGCGCTTCAACGCCGAAGCCAAGGCCCGCTACCTGCGCTTCGCGCAGTCAGCCGAAGCCACCTGGAACGGCAACTTCCGCGACCTCAGCGCGTCCGTCACGCGGCTGGCCACGCTGGCCGAGGGCGGGCGCATCGGCGTGGACCTGGTGGACGCAGAGATCGCTCGGTTGCGCTGGCTGTGGAAGCGGCAGGACGAGCCGAGCAGTGGCGCCGAAACCGACATCGACCTGCACGCCCTGCTGGGCGACGAAACGGCGGACGCGCTGGACTTGTTCGACCGCCTGCAACTGCAATCGGTGCTGCGCGTGTGCCGCAGCGCCAAGAGCCTGTCGGACGCCGGCCGGCAGCTGTTCCACGTCAGCCGCACGCAGCGCAGCGTGGTCAACGATGCCGACCGGCTGCGCAAGTACCTGCAGAAGTTCGGCCTGGGCTGGGAACGGATCAGCGAGGCCTGAGAGGCCAGCCGCCCGGGCCCTGAGCTGCGGCGGGAGGCAGCAGCTGAGCACTCAGGCTGTCGAACTGCAGACTCCAGGCCTGGCGCCAGGCCTGCCGCAGATCGTCGTCCATCCAGGCGGCGTCCAGGCCATTGAGCATGAAGCCCTTCAAGGCCGGCAGGTCGAAGCCGAAGTCCTGGGCCATCATCAGCCAGGCGCGGGTGGGCGTGACGTGGTGCAGCGTCGGGTCGTCGGTGTTGGGGTGCACGCGCAGGCCCAGGCGCACCATCTCGCGGATCGGGTGGTCCAGCGCCCAGCGCTCCGGCGCCAGGGTGCGCAGGTAATAGGAGTTGGTGGGCACGACGGTGAAGACGAGGTTGCGCTCGATGCAGCGGCGCACCAGCGCCGGGTTGTCGATCACGGTGTAGCCATGGTCCACGCGGTCGACCTGCAACTGGTCGATGGCGGTCTCGACATGGGTCCAGGGCGTGCCGAATTCACCGGCATGCGCGGTGGTCTTGAGGCCGGCGCGGCGCGCGTCCCGATAAGCCTCCCAGAACAGCTCCGGTGGGTGGCCGACTTCGTTGTAGTCGATGCCAATGCCGAGGACCTCGGGCGCCCGATGGGCCGCAACCAGGCGCACCATCTCCACGGCGTCGTCCGTGGTGGCTTCACGGTCGATGCTGGGCACCAGACGGCCGATGATGCCCAGGTCGCGCTCGGCATCTCGAATGGCCTGCACGATGGCGCTCTGCGCCGCCACATAGGGAATGCGGGAGACCTGCATCGTGCCGGTGGGGTTCCAGAAAAACTCGGCGTAGAGCACGCCATGCTGGCGCGCGTCTTCGAGGTACTCGCGGGTGAGGCGGTACAGATCGTCCGCGGCGACGATGAGCTCACGGTCCAGCGCTCGCAGCACGCGCAACACGCCCACGGGCTTCTCGCCGCGGGTGTAGAAGGCCTCGATGGTGTCCTCGCTGATGGGTGCCTGCGCCTTCCTGGCCAGGGCCTGGAAGGTCTGCTGTCGCACGGTGCCGAACAGGTGGCAATGCAGTTCCACCTTGGGCATGGCGTGCAGGAATCTTTCGAGTGGCGACCGGGGGTCAGCCGCCTCGCACGAGGCGCTCTGGAACATGTCTGTCTTCTTGTTCGTGAGGAAATGGCGGAGTGATGCGCCCTAGGGCGCTCAGCCCAGGCAATAGATCAAGCGATCCATGAGGGCCGGCAGGGCCTGGCCAGCATCAATGCGCATGGCCACCTGCACCGGTGGCTTGCGCTGGTGGGCCGGCCGGAATTCGCAGACCGTCATGCCGCGGGTGAAGCGGCCTTGCAGTTCGATGTCCACCTGCGCCGGCCGGAACTCGAAGTGCTCGGGGTGGCTGAGGTAGGCGGCCACGACCGGGTCGTACAGTGGCATGGGGACCGCGCCGTCCGCACTGCGGATGCGCTGGTAGGCGTCCAGGTAGCCCGCGAACCATTGCGCCCTTGGGCTGGCCAGCGCCCGCACCTGGCGAACCTCGGCCTGGGTGAGCGTGATCTGGCGGCACAGGTTGAGGCCGAACATGCGCAACGGAATGCCGGCATTGAAGACTTCGCTGGCGGCCTCGGGGTCGGCATGGATGTTGAACTCGGCGGCGGCGGTCTGGTTGCCGCCGTCGGTGGAGCCGCCCATCAGCAGGATCTCGGGGATGGACGCGGCGATGTCTGGCGCCTGGCGCAGCGCAGTGGCCAGGTTGGTCAGCGGTGCGATGGCCAGGATGCTGAGCTCGCCCGGGTGGCGGCGCACAGCATCGATCAAGGCTTGCACGGCATGCGGGCCGCTGCCTGCGGCCGTGGCAGCCACCGGTGGCAACGGCTCGCCGGTGGTCTTCATGCCACTGGCGCCCAGCACATGCTGCGCGGTCTCGTTGCCACCCGCCAGGGCCTGGTCGCAGCCGCTGTAGAGCGGCGCGCTCAGGCCGTAGTGGGACTGGATGCGCTGCGCGTTGTCGAAGGTGGCGGCCAGGGGCGCGTTGCCCGCGACCACGCTGGTGCCCACCCAGTCCAACGCCGGATTGGCGGCCAGCAGCAGCATGGTGAACCAGTCGTCGAAGCCGGGGTCGGTGTCCAGCCAGATCTTGCGGTTGCTCATGGTGCGTCAGTCGCGCAGGCAGACGGCCGCTGCGAGCGGCAGCGCGAAGTGCACGGTCTCGCCTTCGCGCCAGCGAGCCTCGGCGGCATCGCACAAGCCCTTGACCGGCCCCAGCGGCGAGTCCAGCAGGTATTCGACCTGGTCACCCAGGTAGCCGCGCGCCCGCACCGTGCCGGCGA
>NZ_VIDT01000196.1 GCF_006519715.1 Ideonella azotifigens | reverse complement strand
GCAGCGCGCAGGTCTCGCCCTGCTGCCAGGCGCGCATCTCGATGTCCTGCAGGCCGATGCAGCGCCCGGCCTGGAACAGCCCGCTGGCCAGGCGCCAGCACTCGCCGTCCACCGCCAGCAGCCTCAGGCCGGCTTGCAGCGGCTCCGGGTAATGGCCTTCCTCGATGAAGTGGGTGACGAGCTCGGAGGGCCGCAACATCGGCGCTTCTCGGCGCCAGCTCTGCGCGCCGAACAGTGCCATCTGCCACTGCTGGCGCGCCTCGATGTGCAGGCCGATCACGGCGCTGTTGTTCAGGTGGCCCAGCGTGTCCACGTCTGCATGGCGCGGCTGCAGCGTGGTGTGCCAGGCATAGGCGGCAGGGTCAAGTCGCCAGGCGGGGTGTCTCATCGGTGACAGCAGGCTCGCGGTGCAAAGAGGCATCTTAGAGGCGCCGGCCGCCCCGCAGGCCAATCCGGGGAAATGCGAGCCCGGGCCGGCAGGCGGTCCCGGCATCTGCCAACATGCACGCCTCTGTTGAGGCCCTCTTTCAGGATGTCCCGATGCAAGTCCAAGAAGCCATTGCCTCGCGCCGCTCGGTGCGCGATTTCCTGCCCACCCCAGTGCCGGGCGAGACCATCCGCCGGGTGCTGACGCAGGCCCTGCGCGCGCCTTCCGGCGGCAACCTGCAACCCTGGTACCTGCACGTGGTGGGCGGCGAGCGGCTGGACGCGCTGAAGGCACTGATGCGCGAGCGCCTGGCCGCCGGCACCGCAGAGGAAGCCGAGTACGACGTCTACCCGCGCGAACTGCTCTCGCCCTACCGCGACCGGCGCTTCCAGATTGGCGAGGACATGTACGCCACGATGGGCGTGCCCCGCGAGGACAAGCCGGCCCGCCGCCGCTGGTTCGCCCGCAACTACGAATTCTTCGGCGCCCCGCTGGCCCTGTTCTGCACACTGGACAAGCGCCACGGCCCGCCGCAGTGGTCCGACGCCGGGATGCTGCTGCAGTCCATCATGCTGCTGCTGCGCGCCGAGGGCCTGGACAGTTGCCCGCAGGAGTCCTGGGCGAACTACCCACAGACGCTGCGCGAGTTCCTCGGAATCCCGGCCGAACGCATGCTCTTCACCGGCATGGCCATCGGCTACGCCAACCCGGCGCACCCGGTGAACTCGCTGGTGGCGCAGCGTGCGCCGCTGGAAGAGGTGGTGAGTTTCGAGGGGATCTGATCGCCGGTCCGCAATCACCGGCCTGCCAGCAAGTCCAGGTAGGCGCCCTGCATCAGTTGGCCCGGCACCACGCCCAGTTTCGCCATCAACGCATGCGCCTCGGCCACGCCGTCGGCCTCAGATTCTTCGGGCGCCAGCACGACTTCGAGTTCCAGAAAATCGCCCAGCCCTGCCACGCGGTCCAGGTGGATGCGCGTGCGGCCGGCGATGAACAAGGTGCGCTGCTTCTGCACCCGGCCGACGACGCCATGCGCCAGCGTCAACACCTCGCGCAGGCTGTCCGGCGATTCGGTTGGTGAGCGTTGGTAGAAGCTGGTCTTCGGGCCTGCGCTGTCCGCCCGCTGGTAGAAGATCAACTCGCCGCGGCCGTCTGCGAACTGGCGAAGCTTCAGCCGGCCTTGGGCGCACGCGAAGAAGCTGTCGTCCTGCTGGATCAGCGTCGGCCCTTCGTCGGCGACTGACGCGGCGAGCGGCAACAGCGCCTCGACGCTGGCGATGCGGGCCTTGATTTCGATGTTGCGGTTCATCTCTCTGCAGCCTCGGGTTCGAGATTCATCTCATACCTGAACTCGCCACCCTCGGGCTCCCCCACCTTTCGCCAACCTTTGCGTTCGTAAAACCCGCAGGCCCTGGTTGTCACGCCGGTGGTCAGCCACAGCAAGGGCAACTTCACCGACCGCAGCCAGGCCAGCATCTCGTCGTGCAAACGTCCGCCATGGCCAAGGCCCTGCGCGTTCGGGTGCACGAACAGCGCCCAGATATTGCCGGTCTGCACATTGCCGATCGCGAAGGCGACGATGCCGCCTTGCTGCTCCACCACCCAGCCGCGGCCGGTCTGCTCGATGGCCTCGATGACCTCCTCGTCCGAGATGCGGCCGGGGGTCGGGGTGTTTTCGGTGACGGCGTAGCGGACGGACCAGATGCCAGGCAGATCGGTGCGGATGGCTTGGCGCAGGGTGAATGCCATGTGGTCACCCTGGCCGCACAACTGCTGTAAGAAGTCTTGCCATGCCCATCGTCTTGCTCCCTGTCGATCAAGTTGCCGCCGCGCACTTTGCCACGCACCTGGACAGCAGTCATGCCTCAGGCATGGGATCCACCATCAGCGCTGCGGCAAAACTGCAAATGGCCTCAGCAGCTTGGCGGGAATGTGTCTGAAGCAGGAAGTGCGGCGCGTTGAACGACGCCCACTGCAGATCTGCCTTCAACTGGCGAACGCGTTGGCCGGCCGCGGCAGGAACCACCCAATCCTGCGTGGCCTGCAAATACAGCATCGGCACAGCCACCTGCTGCAAAGCGCTGCCGGCATCAACGGCCAGCACGGCTTTCAGCCGCGCACGCAGCGCTTCCACCGAGACAGAAGCCAGCGCTTCGGCCAGGGCTTGCTGCAGCGCGGGGCTGGTCCAGCGTCCCATCAAAAGCCGCCCCAGCCAGGCCGAAGGCACAGCGCGCATCGGCAGCCAGCGCATGACGCTTCGCAGGCCTGAGGCCCAGGGATGCGGATTGCACGCGAAAGTGCAGGACAGCACGACACCACGCAACATTGGCGGACGCTCCGCCGCCAGCAGCAACGCCACCGGCCCCGAAAACGATTCGCCCAACAGCACGTACGGCCGGTCCCGGGGAAGTTGCGCGCGCACGCGGTCGACCAGTGCTTCGTAGCCGGCAGGCAAGGTCGTGGGATAACGTATCACCAACGCTTCGCAAGTTGCGGGCAATGCAGCCAGGAACGGTTCAAGCAAGATCCCGGTGCCGTCCAGCCCAGGCAGCACGACCAGCGTAATCAACCGGCGTCCTCCGCCGGCACCACCAGGCGCATCGGGCGGTTAGGCGCGCTCGCGCTCATCACGCGGCGTGAACAGGCGTTGCCGACGTGTCAAGCGCCAGTCCCGCCAGTACCGCGGCCAGGCGGTCCAGGTTCTGCTCGTTGGCCACCACGACAAAGGCGGCGATGCGGTCGCATTCGGCCTCGGTGTCGAAACGCTGCTGCCAGTGCACCCTGGTCTGTTGCGTGCCGACCGGCTCCAGGCGAAGCGTCATTTCGAAGTGGTGGCCGGAGAGGTGGTCGAACACGATGAGTTCGGGGGCGACGACCTGGGCAAACACGCTTTCGTTCGGGAAGTCGCTGCCGTCCGGCGCGTGCATCACGAAGCGCCAGCGGCCGCCGGGCCGGAAGTCGAACTCGGCGAAGGTGTTGCGAAAGCCTGCCGGGCCCCACCACTGCGCGAGTTGCGTGGGGTCCGCAAAGGCCCGGAACACCCGCTCGGGCGGCGCATCCAGCAGCCGGTGGCTGAGCATGTCGCGGCCATGCTGGCCGATGGCGGGCAGCGCGACCGCAGGCGGGGTGGCGGGTTCGGACTTCATGGCAGAGATGCTACTGCGACCTCGCTGGCGGCAGCGAGCTTGCGGGCCGCCATCCAGTCACCTCGGCTCCGGCATCCACCCCGCGCCGGCCAGGTGCCTGCGGCAGGCTGGTTGTGGCGCCGCGCAAACAACCTTGGGGGTTGCCCCTTGCTGGCGTGCGGGCATCGCCAATTCGGTGTTACGGTGTGCCAACCAGGAAGCTCATTGAAGCCCTCTACACGCTCATCCCAGCCTGCGCCAGTGCGCATCGACCCCTTGCGCAACGCCTTGCTGGCCACGGTGGATGCGCTGCACCGCCGCCGGGCCGACCTGGTGAGCGAATCGCTGATTGAGGCCTACGTGGCCGCGTTCTGGATGGAATGGGCTGGCGGCACGCTCAAGCTCACCGAAACCGGCCAGAACATCTGCAAGCAGCTGCGCGCTGCAGCGAGGGTCGCATGATCCGGCTGCAGATTGCCATCCAGCTCGACTACGAAGTCTCCGCCACCGGCAGCGACTTCGTCTTCAACATCCACGCCGCGCAAACCGCCCGCCAGCATGTGCTGGACGAGCAGCTCACGCTGAGCCAGCCGGTGGCCTACCGCGTGGAGAACGAGCCCAGCAGCGGCAACCGCCTGCTGCGCTTCAGCGCCCCACCCGGCCAGCTGCAGGTCAACTACCGGGCCACGCTGGACGTGCACCACTTCATCGGCTCGCCCGAACTGATTCCGGAAGTGCCGGTGGCCAAGCTGCCGCCCGAGGCGCTGGTCTACATCTACCCCAGCCGCTACTGCCCTTCCGACCGGCTGCACCAGCTCGCCATGCGCGAGTTCGGCAGCCGCTGGCAGGGCTACAGCCGGGTGCAAAGCATTTGCGACTGGGTGCGCGAGCGCACCACCTTCGCCTCCAACACCAGCACCTCGCAAACCTCGGCGCTGGACACGCTGCTGGACCAGACCGGCGTGTGCCGCGACTTTGCGCACCTGATGATCGCGCTGTGCCGCGCGATCAACATCCCGGCCCGCTTCGCCACCGGCATCGACTACGGTGCCGACCCTGCCCTTGGCCCGACCGATTTCCACGCCTACGTCGAGGTCTACCTCGGCGACCGCTGGTACATGTTCGACCCTTCGGGCACTGCCATCCCGATGGGCTTCATGCGCTTTGGCATCGGCCGGGATGCCGCAGACACCGCGTTTGCAACCATTTTCGGCAGCGTCAAGACGCATGCCCCAGTGATCGACATCCAGGCCATTGCCGGGGCCGACGGGCGGCTGCGCCAGCCCTTCCACTGCGGCCGCGCGCTGTCGACAGACGGCTAGCCGCCCAGGCCCTCCGGCCTGCTGGCCGCCGCCTGCGCGGCTTCCTGCTCGCGCTGCTGCGCCACGGCCAGCAGCGTCTGCTCGTAGGCAGTGCCAAACTCGACCCGCGTGAGATCGCGGTAGCGGTAGCTGCGGCCACCCAGCTCCCATTCGGCTTCGGGACTGAGCCGGCGCAGCGCGTAGGCCTCCTCGGTGCTCATGCGCAGCGCGCCGACCTCCACCGCATCCGGATCCACCAGTTCCTCGGTCAGCACCACAACGCCGAACATCGCTTCGGCCGACGCCAGCAGCTCGCGCATCGAGCCCAGTGCCAGCTGCCGCAGCGGCTTGGGGTACTGCTCCTTCAGCGCCAGCGCCCGCTGCAGCATGTCCAGGCGAGAAAAGTCAGTGGCAATGGTCTGCACGTCCTCGCGCCGGAAGGCGATATAGCCGTCCAGGTCAAGCCGGCTGCTGACCTGGTGCAGCACGACGAAATCGTCGCTGTCGGCCACCAGGAAGCCGTGCCAGGGGGTGTCGTCCACGCTGCGCAGCAGCTCGACCAGCGGCAGGTTGCCGATACCAAAAGGAGAGTGCATGGCGATCAGGATTCAGCTTGGCTTCGTTGTAACACGCCCGGCCTGAAAGCCGCGGCGGGCGCACTGCCGCGGTGGGTCGCACGGCCCTCAGGGTTGCCCCTGATCAAGCCCTTGCGCGCGTTGTTCCGTCCGTAAGAACCGCAGTCCTGTCCAAGTCCGCGGCGATACGCTTGCCTATGCTTCCTCAAGCCTTTTGCCTGAGGACCGCTGCGTGAAGAACCCGCCCATTCCTGCCCTGCCGACGGTGCCAGCACCGACGCTGGCCATCGCCAACAGCACCGACCGGTTCCCGATCCGGCGGGTGTTCTGCATTGGCCGGAACTACCCATGGCCGGGCAGCGCCACGCTGGCCGGCACCCCACGCGAAGCGCCGTTCTTCTTCATGAAGCCGGCCGACACCGTGGTGCCAGCCCAGGGCCTCATCGCCTATCCCCCGCTCAGCGAAGATTTCTGCCATGAGATCGAGCTGGTGGTCGCCATCGGCAAGGCCGGCGTGAATGTGCCGCCGGAGGCAGCGCTGGACCACGTGTGGGGCTACGCCGCCGGCCTGGACCTGACGCGACGGGACCTGCAGCTGGAAGCCAAGCAGGCGGGCCGACCATGGGAAGGCGCCAAGGCCTTCGATGCTTCCGCGCCCTGCAGCCCACTGGTACCGGCGCCCATCAGCGGCCATCCGACAAGCGGCACCGTGTGGCTCGCGGTGAACGGCGACCAGCGGCAGCATGCCGACCTGGCCGAGCTGATCTGGCCGGTGCACGAGCTGATCAGCTTCCTGTCCCGCTCGGTGACGCTGCAGCCCGGCGACCTGGTCTTCACCGGCACGCCGGCCGGCGTGGCCGCGCTGCTGCCGGGGGACGTGATCGAAGCCGGCATCGAAGGCGTGGCCGCATTCAGCGTGACCATCGCCCCACGGTGAACGCCATGGCCAAACTCGCCATCGTGCCGACGCTTGCCATGCAGCAGCGCAGCGACAGCCCGGACTTCTACATCCGCGACCGGGACGAGCGGCCAGCCACCACCACGCCGCACCGGCACGACTATTTCCAGATCCAGATCAACCGCGGCGGCGACACGGTGCACCACATCGGCGGCGCGATCCGCCCGTTCCCGCGCCACACCGTGGCCTTCATCCTGCCGCACCGGCTGCACCTCATTCCGCACCCGGCGGATGCCGACTTCGTCGTCATCAACTTCACCCAGGAATTTTTCGTGCAGCACATCCGCTGCGATCCGCTGGACCTGGAAGACATCCCGCTGGCAGAGGCCCCCGAGCTGGCCCCGTTCCGCTTCCAGGAGCACCTGGACTTCACGCTGGACAGCAGCGATTTCGCCGAGCTGGAAACCCTGGTCGCGAAGATGCGCGCCATCGGCGCGACACGCCAGGTCGGCTCCGCACTGATCCTCAAGGGCCACCTGCTGGCGCTCATTGGCCGCATCTGCAACCTGTACCAGAACCAGCTGCTCGCGCTGGCGGCAGACAAGGCCGAGAAGCGCGGCCGGCGCGACGCACTGGAGCGCGTCACCAAGTACATGCGCGAGCAGATCGGCAACCCGGCGCTGTCGCTGAAAGACGCCGCCGCTGCCGCCTTCCTCACGCCCAACTACCTCACCCACCTGCTGCGCAAGGAAACCGGCAGCACCTTCACCGACCTGGTGCTGGACCGCCGCATGCGCCTGGCCCGCACCCACCTGATCAACACCTCCAGCTCGATCAGCCAGATCGCCGAGCACTGCGGCTTCTCGGACGAAGCCTATTTCTCGCGCCGCTTCAAGAAGGCCTACGACCAGTCGCCGAGCAGCTTCAGGCGGCAGCACCAGGGCGGTTGAGACACCGCCCCAAAACCCAAAACCAAGGAGTCACGCATGACCCATCCCTCGCCCCCAAAAGTTGCCCTCGTCACCGGCGCTGGCAGCGGCATCGGCCGCGCCGTTGCGCTGGCGTTGCTCGAAGACGGCTTTGCCGTCGTGCTGGCCGGCCGGCGTGCCGAGCCGCTGCTCGAAATCGCCGAGGCCGCCAGGCAGCAAGGCCAACAGGCGCTGGCCGTGCCGACCGACGTGCGCGACGCGGCCAGCGTCACCGCGCTGTTCAAGGCCATCGAGACCAGTTTCGGCCGGCTTGACGTGCTGTTCAACAACGCCGGCGTCAATGCGCCTGCGGTGACGGTGGACGAACTGCCGCTGGAGGCCTGGCAGAACGTGATCGACACCAACGTGACCGGCGTCTACCTCTGCGCCCGCGCCGCCTTTGGCCTGATGCGCCGGCAGCTGCCGCAGGGCGGCCGCATCATCAACAACGGCTCGATCTCGGCGCACACGCCGCGCCCCCTCAGCTGCCCCTACACGGCCAGCAAACACGCGGTACTGGGCCTCACCAAGGGCCTGGCGCTGGACGGCCGCGAGTTCAACATCGTCTGCAGCCAGGTCGACATCGGCAACGCGCTGACCGAGCTGTCGGCCCGCATGACCAAGGGCGTGCGCCAGGCCAACGGCAGCATCGCCGCCGAGCCCATGGTGGACGTCAGGTACGTGGCAGACGCCGTGCGCTACATCGCCGGCCTGCCGCTGTCGGCCAATGTGCTGAACATGACGGTGATGGCCAGCCACATGCCGTTTGTCGGCCGCGGCTGAGCGAAGGAAGCACGGTCATGAAACCCGACATCCTCCAGCTCAATCCCATCCTGGTCCCGGTCATCAACGACCAGCTGAACGCGCTGTACACGGTGCACCGGCTCTACGAGCAGGCGGCCCCGGACGCCTACCTGCGCGAACACGGCGCGAAGATGCGCGGCGTCATCACCGGTGGCCACACCGGCATCAGCAAGGCAATGATGGAACAGCTGCCGGCGCTGCAGATCGTCGCGGTCAACGGCGTGGGCACCGATGCGGTGGATCTCGCCTACGCCCGTGCGCGCGGCCTGCCGGTGGCGGCCACGCTGGGCGCGCTGACCGAAGACGTCGCGGACCTGGCCATTGGCCTGCTGATCGCCACCTGCCGCGACATCTGCACGG
>NZ_VIDT01000195.1 GCF_006519715.1 Ideonella azotifigens | reverse complement strand
AGGCCAGGGCAGGCCTGCCAGCAGCAATCCGCCCCCATGGCGCTTCTTCATCGCAACTCCTGTCCCGACAGCCTTGAGCGACGGCGCCTCGGAGGGCGCTTGCCGCTTTTCCACCCGAAACTTGCGGCGCAAGTTCCAGTGCATGCTTCAGCAGCATGCGTGACAGCGGCGTTCCCGGTCTGTCTGCCAACGCACACAGCGGGCGCTAGCCCCCAGCAAATGGCGCGGCCTGGCGCCGGATGCGCAACAGGATGCGCTGCGTCTGCCAGGCCACCAGCGAGCGTTTGAGCACCAGCAGCCGGCTCAGCGCCTCGCGCCGGTCGGCATGCAGGCTCACCGTGGCCAGGTGCAGCTGCAGCTGGTCGATGTGGACCTCGATCTGCTGTATTCGGGCGTCCAGCGCTGCCATCGTGAAGACTTGTTCCATGGGGACCATCCTTTCAACCCGACGATTCTGCGCTTTCATGTGCCTCTGGCGCTGAACTGCAAACCCTCGCCAGGCCCTGCGCTGCCGCCCGGGCTGTCAAAGGTGCGACACAACGCAAATGCTGCAGGCACCCGAGGGTGCGACAGCGCACAGACGTTCCCGGCAGGCGCGGTTAGCGTGTACCCAGTTGCGCAGTTCTCCTTAGCAAGAGCGCTTCGCTTTGGCATGTCCGTTGCCCTTCAACCTCTCCGCACAGCCCCTTGGGGTCCTGCCCAACACGTTCAGACATCACTTGGCAAGCACCCAGCCTCGGAGGACTTCTCATGCCCCACCCCACTGCCGCCCTGGCACCGTCAGCGCCGGGTGCCGTCGGCCTGACCGGTTCGGCCATTCGATGAGCAAGATCGGCCACGAGCATGCCATGCCTGCAACGCTTCGATTGACGGACACCCCTCCTCCAGCCGCTGCAGGCACGGCAGACGCTGCAGCGAGTGCCGGCTCGCCGCCGAGGCAGGCTGTGCCGGGCAGGCGTGGCGCGCTGCCGCTGGCGGGCAAGGTCGATCACGACGCCGATGCGGCGCAGGTCGCCGAAGCCATGGTGTCGATCTGGCTGGAGATCGAGGCTTCGCTGGCGCCGGTGATCGGCCACCGCGGCATGGCGGCACTCTACGAGCGCAGCCTCTACCTCACGGCCACTTCGCACCCCTGGCTGCCGGTGCCTCATGAAGCGCCGCAGAGCATCGACCTGTCGGCGCTGCAATCCGTCGTGGCCCAGCAGGCCAGCACGGAAGCCTTGCGTGGCGGCAGCACCTTGCTGCACACCTTCTGCGAGCTGCTGGGCAGCCTGATCGGCGATCCGCTCGCGCGGCGCCTGCTGGGCCCTCTGTGGGAGCCTGGCAACGAGGATGCGCAGCGCGAGGTGCAGCACCGATGAGCGCACCGGACCATCCCAAAGGCGGAACGCCGCCCGCACTGCCGCCGGAAGTGCCGCCTGCGCGCGGCCGGGTCAAGATCAACCGCCTGCCCACCGGCGTGCCCGGGCTGGACGCCGTGCTGGGCGGCGGCCTGCCCGATCTGTCCTTCAACCTCATCGCCGGGCCGCCGGGCTGCGGCAAGACCACGCTGGCGCACCAGATGATGTTCGCGATGGCCACGCCGGCCCGCAGTGCGCTGTACTTCACCGTGCTGGGCGAGCCGCCGCTGAAGATGCTGCGCTACCAGCAGCAGTTCGACTTCTTCGACAGCGAAGCGGTGAACCGCTCGGTGCGCTTCGTCAGCCTCGCCGAGGCGGCCCACGAGGGCGACCTGGACAAGGTGCTTCGCCGCATTGCCGCCGAAGTGGAGGAGAGCTCGCCGGGGCTGGTGGTGGTGGATTCGTTCCGCTCGGTGGCCATCGCCACCAGTGCAAGCGGCAACGCCGCGGCCGAACTGCAGCAGTTCCTGCAGCGGCTGGGGATGTTGATGACCAGCTGGCAGGCCACCACCTTCCTGATTGGCGAATACTTCACCGAGATCGACGCCAATCCGGTGTTCACGGTGGCCGATGGTCTGATCTGGCTGCAGCAAAGCGTGCATCGCAACTCCATGGTGCGCAAGCTGGAGATCAAGAAGATGCGCGGCCAGGCCACGCTGCCCGGCCTGCACACTTTCCGCATTGGCAGCGCCGGGCTGGAGGTCTTCGCCCCCGCCGGCCCTGCCGCAGGGCCACCCAAGGCAGCCTCTGCGGACTCATCGGACGAACCGGCCCGCCTGCTCACCGGCGTGCCGGGGCTGGACGAGATGCTGGGCGGCGGCGTGCCGCGCGGCTACTCGGTGCTGGTGGCCGGTCCCTCGGGTTCGGGCAAGAGCATCCTGGCAGCCACGTTCCTGGCCGAAGGCGTGCGCTGCGGCCAGACGGGCGTGATCGCCGCCTTCGAGCAGCACCCGCTGCGCTCGCGCAAGCGCCGGCTGGCCGAACTGATCGACAGCGGGCAGGTGGCGCTGGTCCAGAGCCACGCGCCGGACTTGTCGATCGACGAGATGGTGCAGCGCGTGCTGGAGGCCATCCAGCGGCTCGGTGCGCAGCGGGTCGTGATCGATTCGCTGTCGGGCTTCGAGCTGGCCATCGCGCCCACCTTCCAGGAGGACTTCCGCGCCTCGCTGTCGCGCCTGGTGACCACGCTGGTCAGCGCCGGCGTCACGGTGATGATGACCTCCGAGCTGGAAGACCGCTACACCGACCTGCGCTTCAGCCCCTACGGCACCGCCTTCCTGACGGACGCCATCATCGTGCAGCGCTACATCGAGGTCGACAGCCGGCTGCTGCGCGTGATGGCGGTGGTCAAGGTGCGCGCCAGCGCCCATTCCGACGAGCTGCGCCTGTTCAGCATCAACGACGACGGCATCCAGATCGGCCACCGGCTGGGCGCCTACGAGGGCCTGCTGGGCGGCAGCCCCACGCAGAAGGCAGGAGGCGAGCGGCAGGTGCAGTCGGCAGGGGCAGGCAGTGGTTGAGCCCGCCACGGTCCAGGCCAGCGCTCAGCTGGCTGACCTGCAGCAGCAGGTGGACCGTGCGCGTGCAGAGCTGGCCCATCTGCAGGCTGCGATTGCCCTGGCCCATCCGCCGGCCGAAGCGCCCCCGCCGGACCTGCGGGCGGCCAACGAGCAGTTGCTGCTGTCGGCACTGCGCATCCAGAAGGAGGCCGACCGGGCCGCGCTGGCCGCCGAACACGCCCTGCGGTACGCCTCCGCGCCCAGCGACCGGGACCTGCTGACCGGGCTGCCGAATCCCTCGCTGCTGCGCGACCGCCTGACGCAGGCCATTGGCAACGCGAACCGGCACGGCCAGCAGGTCGCGCTGCTGCTGGTGGACCTGAAGGACTTCCGCCAGATCAACAGCCACTTCGGCCATGCGACAGGCGACAAGGTGCTGCAGCGCGCGGCCCAGCGCCTGGCCTCCTTGGTGGATGCAGGCGACAGCGTGAGCCGCCACAGCGGCGACGCGTTCCTGGTGCTGTTGACCGATGTGCGCCAACGAGAAGACGTGATGGTGCTGGCGGACGCGCTGGCCACCACCACGGCCATGCCCCAGCAGATCGGCGAGCACCTGATCACGCTGGCCGCCAGCATTGGCATCAGCCTCTACCCGGACGACGGCCAGAGTGCAGGCACGCTCATCGAGCGCGCGCAAGCCGCCCTCGATGAGGCCAGGCGACAAGGCTTGCGCCACTTTGCGTTCCCGCCCGAGGATCCGCTGCTGGCGCTGCAGGCCGCGGCCCGCGCCGTGGTGCTGCCCGGCCTGCACCTGGTCAATGACGACCGCGTCCGGCGCGAGCGCGAGGCCTGGCGCGAACAGCTGCACGAAGCCAACGAGCACCTGGTGCTGGCTGCGCTGGCGGCCCAGGCGCTGCAGGCGGCGGCCGAACAGGCACGGACCCGGCAGATGGAGGTGCTGACCGTGGTGGCGCATGAGTTGCGCAACCCGCTGGGCCCGCTGCGCATCGCGGCAACGCTGATGCTCAAGGGGCACGCGGACGACGCCCGCCTGCAGCAGCTGCAGGCCATCATCCAGCGCCAGGTGGCCCACATGACCCGGCTGATCGGCGACCTGCTGGACGTCTCGCGCCTGCACACCGGCAAACTGCGCATCGAACGGCAGACGGTGCACGTGGCCACCCTGATCAAGGAGGCCGTGGAATGCTGCCGGCCGGCGATGGACGCGCGAACGCAGCTGCTGGTGGTGACGGTGCCTGAGTGCCCGCTGGACGTGGACGGCGATCCGGTGCGCCTGATGCAGGTGCTGTGCAACCTGCTGGACAACGCCTCCAAGTACACGCCCATCGGCGGGGAGATCCTGCTGACGGCAACGGCAAGCGACACGACCCTGGTCTTGACGGTGGCCGACAACGGCATCGGCATCACCGCCGAGGCCCTGCCCAGGGTCTTCGAGCCCTTTGTGCAGGACCCGCATGCCATCGGCTTCAACGGCGCGGGGCTGGGCATTGGCCTCACCGTGGTGCGGGAACTGGTGGGCGCGCATGGCGGCCAGGTCGAAGCCACCAGCGCCGGCAAAGGCCACGGCAGCCAGTTCACCGTCACCTTGCCGCTGATCCCCGGTTGAGCCGGCACCCCGCGACGCGCTTGACTGGAAACAGACCATGATCAATGCGCCGGGCCAACACTTGCATGCCGACGCCGTCGCCGAATTGAGCCACCTGAATCGGCAAATCGACCAGGCCTACCTGGCGCTGGCGCGCACGCTGGCCGACCTGCGCGATGCCCAGGCCGAGCTGGGCGGGCACCGCATGATGCAACTGCTGCAGGCCAACGAGCAGCTGGTGCTGGAGGCCTTGCGCCTGCGGAGCGACGTCGAGAGCAGCACCATTGCGCTGGGCGAAGCCACCCGCTCGGTCGAGCTGGATCCGCTGACCCGGCTGCCGAACCGCACGCTGCTGGCCGACCGGCTGGTGCAGGCCATCGCCGGGGCGAAGCGGCACGAAGCCAGGCTGGCGCTGCTGTTCCTGGACCTGGACCACTTCAAGTGGCACAACGACTCGCTGGGCCACGCCATTGGCGACCGCATCCTGGTGGAGATCGGCGAGCGCCTGACGGCCTGCGTGCGCGAGACGGACACCGTGTGCCGCCTGGGAGGCGACGAATTCGTGATCCTGCTGGCCGAGGTGAGCGAGCCGGGCGACCCGATGCTGGTGGCCCGCAAGATGCTCGCCGCGGTCAGCTCGCTGACCCACGTCGGTCAGCACGAGGTGGCGCTGGCCGCGAGCATCGGCATCGGCCTCTACCCTGACGACGGCACCGACGCGCAGACGCTGCTGGACGCCGCGGACGCGGCGATGTACCGGGTCAAGCATGCCGGCGGCAACGGCTTTCGCTTCGCCCAGGCTGCCCTGCAGCAGGCACATGCGCCGCCTGACACAGCCCCGCTCTCGGCGGCACTGCTGCACGCCAGCACGCGCAACGCGATGGCATTGCTGCGGAGCGCGAACGAGCAGTTGGTGCTGTCTGCGCTGGCCATGAGCGCGGCGCGTGAAACCGAGCTCAACCTGCTGCCTGCGTGGCCAGGGCCACCCTGGTCTGCCCACGGGCATGCCAGCCCGGCTCAGTTGCCGTTCCCGCCCCCGTCGCCCTCGCCGCCATCCCCGCCGCGAGACAGCAGCAGCTGACGGCGCAGCTGCGCCACGTCCTCGATCAGGTCTGTGGTGAGTGCCGCCAGCTGCGGGTCGGCGTCGAAGACGAGCTCCAGCTGGGCGATGCGCCTGGCCCGCAGCAGCGTGATGCTGCCGAACCGGCGCGAGGCAGCAAGCCCGTCGTCCTCGACCGCGTCCACCCGGAGCACGCCGGCTGCCACGTGCTCATGCACCCATGCCAGCGCCATGCCGCAGGCACGGGCAATGTCCTCGGCGGTGAAAGCCGCCTCGCCCAGCAGCTCGTGCTGCAGTGCAGGCCTGCGTGGTGCGTGGTGCATGCTCAGGCTCCCGTCCAGGCTCGCGGATCAAATGCGGGAAAGGCCTGGGCCATGGCCGCGTAGGCGGCGCGCTGGGCATCGGTCGTGGCGGGCGGCAGCACCAGGTCCAGCTCAAGGTAGAGATCGCCGGGCGACTGGCCCGGAATGCCGCGGCCCTTGAGCCGCAGCTTGCGCCCACGTTTCCAGCCCGCCGGAAAACTGACCTCGGCTTCGCCGCCCGGTGTGCGCAAGGTGGACGTGCAGCCCAGCTCCGCTTCCCACGGGGACAGCGGCACGCGCTGGTAGACGTCGCGGCCCTCGGCGCGCCAGCGTGCGTCCGGCTTGAACCGGATTTCCAGCAGCAGGTCCCCTGCCGCACCACCGCCCGAGCCCTGGCTGCCGTGTCCGGCCAGGCGGATGTGCTGGCCTTCGCGAACGCCTTTGGGGATCTTCACGGCCAGCTTGCGCTCGTCGGCCACCACCCTGCCGGCGTCATCGAGCCGGCTGCTGCGCAAGGCAATCGTGCGCTCGCCGCCCTGGTAGGCGTCCAGCAGGTCCAGCTCGATGCTGGCGTGATGGTCGCTGCCCCTGTGCGCCGGCTGCGCCTCGAAGCTGCCATGGCGGGCACTCGCGCGGCGGCTGCGCGCCGCCCGGCCGAAAAGCTGCTCGAAGAAGTCGCTGTGGTCCGCCTCGCTGCCCATCGAATCGGCAAAGGCGAAGCCTTCGTCCCAGTTCGGCGGGGGCCGGAAGTCCTGCCCGTCATGTGCATGCGGCTGGCTTTGCAGCTGGTCATACGCGGCCCGTCGTCCAGGCGAGCCCAGCACCTCGTTGGCCTCGTTGAGTTCGACCATGCGCGCGGTCGCGTCGGCCTCCTTGCTGACGTCCGGGTGGTACTTGCGCGCCAGCTTGCGGTAGGCCTTCTTGACCTGCTCGGGCGTCGCGTCCCGCGGCACGCCGAGGATCCTGTAGTAGTCCTTGAACTCCATGCCCTATCTCCGGATCACGCGACCACCTTGTCCGGGAGCATCTCGTGGTACTCCGGCGCCCCCCTGACCTGCTCGCTGGTCAGGGCCACGTGCACGGTGCCTCGCACCAGGTCGAGCTTGTCGACCGAGGCCGGGGCCAGCAGGACCTTGCGCCCGCCTGGCCCCCGGCCATTGGTGTCGACCAGCAGGAAGGCAATGCGCCAGGTCTCGGTTTCGAAGAAGAAGTCCCGCACTTCGCCCACCGTGTCATCCAGGGCATGCACCTCGCAGCCGTTCACCTCCAGGCTGTTGCAGACATGCGCGTCCAGCGCGGCAGCCGGCTGCGCTGCAGCGGCCGGGCCCGCGCTGCGTGGCCGGTCCCCTGGCTCGATGCGGGGCAGCATGTCCCGCTCGTTCGGCTCCGCCAGCGTCCGGGTCTGCCGGGCCGAAGGGCTGCCCGCGGCCTGCGCATGGGTCAGCGTGACTTCGATTTCGTTCGAGCGGTCAAACGAGCGCCGGATGAAGCGTGGCGAGACCAGGATGCTGCGACCGCGCTGCTCGTGCTCCAGATCGACGGCCAGGTAGCGGATGACCCAGGTGCGGGTGTCAAACAGCACCCCGCTGACGGTGCCTATCCTGCCGTCCTCGCCGTACATGATGGCGCCGGTGATGTGGCGGATGCTGTTCAACATGGTGGGCTCCTGACTCGGATGGGGTGCACCTCCATGGTGGCGCCTGGGCAGCGTCCCGTCCGTGCGCACGCGCACGTTGGCGACTCAAGGCGGCGACAACTGCCAGTCCAGCTGGTAGAAATGCTGGCCGTCGCGGATGTCGATGTTCATCGTGCCGCTCAGGCCCGCCAGCTCGCCGGTGCCAGAGTCGGGCACCACGCGGATGGTCAGCGAAGGCTGGCCCTTGTCCATCACGCCGAAGTGCATCAGCACGAAGCTGCCGCGGCGCCCGGCAAGCGTGCCTTCCACCCGCTCCATCGCCACATAGCCGGCCGAGCCCGGCGTGGCCGTGCCGGCGGCCAGCATCTCGCCCAGGCTGGTGGCCTGCAGGTCGCCCTGGAAGGTCTTGTGGATGGCCTTGCGGCCCAACTGCGCCGCCTCGGTGCCGGGGGCAACCGGCTGGCTGGGCAGCGTGACTTCGAATGTTCCCTTGGCTTGCATCTGTGCTCCTGTTCGGCTGGTCTGGGCGACACTGGGTGCTGCCACGCTCAAGCCGATGCTGCCTGCGGCCACGGCCCGCAGCAAGCATCGGCGATCGATCGACGGGTTCATGTTCACCTCCATGCGCCGCATTGCACCGCGGCACCGCCACCGATGATTGGAAAAACGCGACCTGCCGTGTCCCGCACCGTTCCCGGCCCCGCCCGCGGCGTGCTGAACCAGCGCCTGGACCCGGCCCGCTTCGTCCATCTGCGCGAAGCGCCCTCGGCCGAGTTGGCACCCTGGGTCGACCACTTCTGGCACGTGGGTTGGGACCTGCGCGGCCTGCCCGACCAGCAGCAGCAAACCCTGCCACACCCGAATGTGCACCTGGTGGTGGAAGACGGCCAGGCACGCCTGTGGGGCGTGCACCGGGCGCGCTTCAACAAGCTGCTGGCGGGCCGCGGCTGGGCCTTCGGCATCAAGTTCCGCGCCGCCGCCTTCGGGCCGTTCTGGGGCC
>NZ_VIDT01000194.1 GCF_006519715.1 Ideonella azotifigens | reverse complement strand
GCAGATGCCCGCGCCCTGATCTCAGCCGGCCAGAAAGTCGGCCTGCCTGAACCTCGCCGCCAGGAACTGGCCGTTGGCGACCAGCGCGGCGGCGTCGTGCGAGGCCACGTTGGCGACGATTTCGCGCAGTTGGCTGTCCAGCAGGTCCAGCTGTTCGGCCAGCAATTCGCGTGCTGTCTTGCCGTCTTTGAGCGGATGGTTGAGGCGGAAGGCAGGGGGCAGGGCGGCGTAGTTGGCGAGGGTTTCGGGCAGGTAGCGCAGCACGGTTTCGCGCACGGTGAAGAGCTCGTCGCCGTGGGTCTGCGCGCCCACCAGGCGGGGCAGCACTTCGGCGGCGGACTCGCGCACGCGGGCCAGGTGCTGGCGCATCTCGTCGTTCAGGTGCGGGCTGGCCTGGGCGATGACGGCGTCCAGGCGGTCCAGCGTCTGCGCCACGGTCAGGCTGTCCTCGATGTGCCGCTCCAGCGCCGGTGGGCGGCGGCCGAGCAGCCAGCCCGCTGCGTACAGGCCGACGGTGATGAGCAGCCAGCCGTGGCCGATGAGGCCGGCGAACAGCAGCGCAGGGCCAAGCAGCGCCAGTGCGCAGCCGGCAATGTTGGCGCTGCTGTACAGCCACAGCAGCAGGCGCAGCTTCAGCGTGCGTTCAGGCATCGGGGTTCATTGAGGTCACTGATAACCGCGGATTTCCTTGAACACCTGGCTCAGCTGCAGCTTGCGGCCGTCGAACTCGCGGCCACCGGAGAGCTGGGCGATCTGCTGCATCTCGGCCACGTTGCCTTCGCCGAACAGGATGGGAAAGATGCGCGCCGGCAGCGGGCCGGTGTGGCTGGCGCGGAAGTCGGCCAGTTTCAGGCCCGCGTTGTTCTCGCCATCGGTCAGCAGCACGACGCTGACCTGGCGCTCCGGCTCGCGTTTCATCTCCTGCGCCGCCAGTGCCTCGGCCTCGCTCAAGGCGGAGTAGATCGCGGTGCCGCCGTCGGCACTCATCGCATCGGCCTGGCGCAGCAGGCTGGCGCGGGCGCTGTCGATCTGGCCGGCGTCAAAGCGCACCCAGACCGGTGGCGCGACCTCGCTGGCGAAGGTGATCAGCACCACGCGTTCGCGGCTCTGGAAGGCGCTGTAGCGGGCGCTGGCGGTGGTGGCAGTGGTGTCGGCACCGGTCAGCTGCTTGAGCGCGCTGCGCATCGCCTGCAGGCGCTGGCCCTGCATCGAGCCGCTGAGGTCCAGCACGAAGATGGAGGTGGCCGGCTTGCGCCATTTGGCCTGGTAGGCGGCCAGCACCGCGTCTATCACTTCCAGCCGGTTCGGGAAGGCCAGCTCGGCCACCGCGCTGGCAGGCAGCGTGCTGGCCAGCGGCGCCTCGGGGTTGGCCGGGCGAAGGAAGGCGGCGGCGAGCGCATCACGCTGGAAGGGCAGGGCCTTCAGCGCAGCGACCAGCTGGTTGTACGGCGCGCGTTGCGCCTCGTTCAGCAGCATCAGCGGGTAGTCGGCCGAGATCATGCCGTCGCGCGGGTAGACCAACACGAGCCGGTCGGCCGGTGCCAGCCGGGCATTGGCGCGCAGGATCACGGCCTCGTAGTTGACCATCGCGTCGATGGCCGCGGGGTTCTTGATGTAGGCCTCGGCCAACCAGCCCGAACTGCCGGCAGTCAGCTGCTGGCCGCTGAGGAAGGCTTTCAGACTGGCCTCGTCCACGTCCTTCTCGCTCAGGTCTTCGGTCTTGCCGGCCAGCGCCGAGGCCACGGCGAACAGCGCGCTCATGCCGGTGTTGGAACTGGTGGCGTTGGTCATGCCGTAGCGCAGCCTGCCGTCGCCCGCGGCCTGGGCGATCTCGGCCCAGCCGGGCGCCTGCCGGTCCCAGCCAAGCTCGGCCGCCTTCGCGGCCTTCACGCCCAGCGCAATGCGCGAATAGAAGAGCTTGTCGCGCGCCAGCGGTTTGGTCTGCAGCGCCAGCGCCGGGTAGGCGCCGTTGGGCGGCAGGATGGCGTCGAAATGCTCGCCGGCGTTGATGCGCTCGACGATGTCCAGCGTGCCGGCGTACGAGAGCTGCAGGTCCACGCCCGCGGCGCGCGCCGCGGCGATCAGCGGCGCTTCCAGATCCTTCAGCTCGGAGCCGGCGAGCACTGTGAATGGGGTGGCGCCTGCGCCGTTGTCGGCTGACGCTGCGGGCTGCTTGCCGCAGGCCGCAAGCGCCAGCAGCACGGCGGCGAAGAGCCACCACCGGCCCAGCCTCACAGCGTGACCCCGCCGCTCGGTGCTTGCAGTGCTGCGCTGCTGTCCTGCTGGCGCACCCTGTCCAGGTAGCTGCGGCTCTTGGCCACCTCGTCGCTCAGGGCGTCGACGGTGGTCTGCATGGCATCCAGCGCCTTGACCTTGAAGTCGGCAATCGCGTCCATGGTCTGGTAGATGTTGGCAAAGGCCTGCTGCAGCTTGGCAAGCTCGATGGTGCTGCTGGCGGCCTGCTGGTGGATCGCACCGCTCTGCTCGCGCAGCAGCTCGCTGGTGCTGGCGATCAGCTTGCCGGTGGTGGTGTTCAGCGCGCTCACCTGGTCCAGCACCAGCTTCTGGTTGGCCAGCGCCTGGGCCACGATCACGGCGGTGCGCAGCGCAGAGACGGTGGTCGTGGTGGCGCGGTCCACGCCCTTGCTCAGTTCCAGGTTGTTCTTGCGGATCAGGTCCAGCGCCAGGTAGCCCTGGATGTTGACGGCCAGCTGGGTCAGCAGGTCCGTGACCTTCTGGCGCGCGTAGAACAGCATTTCCTCGCGCACCACGCGGGCCTTCTCGGGGTCGCTGGCGTCCAGCTCGGCGGCCTTGGCGGCGAGCTGGCTGTCCAGGGCCTTGCCGATGTGCACGTACTTCTCCAGCCGCGTCATCAGCGCCCAGAGATTCGTCTTCTCCTGCTCGATCGCGGCGTTGTCGCGCAGCAGCTCGTCCTTGCCGCGCTTGAGCGATTCGATGATGGCGTTCAAGTGCGCCTGAGAGGACTGGTAGCGGTCGAAGTAGTCGACCAGCTTGTTGCCCAGCGGAATGAAGCCCAGCAGCTTGCGGGCCGAGAACAGGTCGCCCTGGCGGGACGGGTCCAGCGCCTCGACCTGGCGGCGCAGGTCGACCAGCGACTGGCCGATCTGCGAGCCCTGGTCGAACAGCCCATTCTTCAGCGAGCCGACCGGCCGCTCCAGCATGCGGTTGGACACCGAGGCCGAAGCTTCCACCTCCTTGTTGCCCATGCTGTGGATGCGCTCGACCGCCAGCTTGAACTGCGGGTGCTGGCTGTCGTGGGCGCTGATGTCGTCAATGAACTGCCGCACCTGCGCGTCCAATTCAGAGACCTCTTCCGGCTTCAGCCGCACCTTGCCGCTGGCCGATTCGATGGGCAGCGCCACCACCGGCGCCGGCGGCTCCAGCGTGAAGCTTGCGGGCGCTTGCAGCGTGTCGGTCGGCTTTTCGATGTTGTTCATGTTCGGCTCCCTTTCCTTGTTGGGTTCGTGTTCACTTGAAGCGGGCGTCAATGCCCACGATCATTCGTTCCAGCCACTCGAAGCTGGGCGGGTCGATCACGTCCACCAGCACCTCGGGCACGTTCACGCCCCGCTTGGCCCAGCCCTCCGGGCCATGGCTGTCGCCGCCGGTGCGAAAGCCGTATTCGTGGGCCAGCGCGCGCAGCGCCGGGTCGTTTTCCAGGGCAGTGCCCAGCCGCGCGCCGGCGGCGGTGTAGGGCACCAGCACGTGCTTGGAGAAGACGGTGGGGCGCGGGTAGATCAGCACCATGTCGCGCTGGCGCTGGTTCGGGTTCTTCAGCCAGAAGGCCACCAGCTGCGACTCGTAGGCCACCAGCAGCGGTGCCTTGCCCATGCCCAGCGCCAGGTAGTCTTCGAATGGCCCGGCAGACGACTGTTCCTGGAAGCCCTGGCGCAGGAACAGCGGCGCGACCATCGGCATCACCCGGTCCACGTCTTCCTGGCTCTGCACGATCTGCTGGCGGTTGGCCAGGTAGCTGGCCAGCGCCAGGTACATCGCGGCCGAGTTCGAGGTGCGCACGTCGGTCGAACTCACCAGCACCGACTTGCGGGTGGCAAAGGCCTCGCTGGCCTTGAGGTCCTGCCAGCGCGTGCCGTTTTCCACCAGCTTCATCAGCGCCGGCAGGTCGGTCAGCTCGTAGTAGTCGCCGTGTTTCGTCGCGATGCCGTTGGCCAACAGGATTTCGGCGATGGGCCGCCAGCTGGCGAAGACGATGGGCGTGTAGAACGGGTTGAAGACCGCGGCCGCCTTGGCCTTGGCTTTCAGCTGCTGCGCGGCCGGCGCGCCGGACGGGAAGCCGAAGTCGTAGCGGCTGGCGTCAAAGCCGGCGGCAATCGCGCGGGAACCGGCCGTCTCGACCGTCACGTGCAGGCCCTGGGCCGCCAGCGCCTGCTGGACCCGCGGGTCTGCGAAAAACGCTTCTTTCTCCGAGCCGATCAGCCCACGCAGCGTGACCTGCTGCGCCTGGACCTGCTGCGCTGCGGCACTGGCCGCGGACTCGCCTTTCAAGCGAGCGTGGGAGTACCACGCGCCTGCGCCGACGGCGGCCAGCAAGGCCAGCCCCAGCACAGGCGCCAACAACTTACGCACTGCCAAAGATTTGCGCTCCTCGCGACCGGTGGATGGTCATTGCGCGCGACGCTAGCGTCGCTTTGTGACAGGACACTGCACACGCGTCCTGATTTCCGCAGCGCTGGCCATCACCGTCACCTGATCAAGCGACAGTGATCGGGTATTTGTAACGGAACCGGAGAATCCCGATTCCCCATGCGGCAGCGCGGCGCCTGGGAATAACCCGCGGCTTCGATAATCATTGGCAGGTGCTGTACATCAAACAGGGGATAGGGTGATGGGTAGCGCTTGCTCGGCGGGTTGGCATCGAGTAAATTGAAATTGGAGTTGCGCTGCAGGGAATGTGGCGCGGTTTCAGTTCGCGTTGTAGGAAGAACTGCAATAAGACCTTGACGCGCACGCGGGAAATTCTGAGCGCTTTGCCCTTGGCTTGATGTTTCGCCCGGGCGTTGCGGCAGTACCTTGAATTCCTCCGAGTGTGGGCCCGATGTTGGCTGCCGCTGTTGCGCTTTTGGCGCCTCTGCGCAACCAGCAGGTTTGCTGCTGCATGGGAGTTTGGCGAAAAGAGTTCATCAAATCAGGCGAGGGTGCCGGTGAATACCGCGGCGAAGCCGTGGGCGTGCCCATTCATGCAATGCGCGTTACTGTTGCGGCAGCGCCGTTGCGTTGAAAAATTATTCATAAGCTCGTCTGCCCCATGCATATGGGGCTGGATTATCTTTTTCTTGGCTGTCCGAATATTGGAGGAAGTCATGGCAGAAATGGTGGTGCCTGGCACCTACGTCGAGGTACGTGCGGAAGGTTTGATTTCGGCGGGTGGCGTGAGCTCCGGCATCGTCGCCGTCATCGGGACCGCCGCGGCGGGCCCGGTCGGCCAGCCGGTCACCCTGTCTGGCATGGCAGACGCCAGTGAGCTGTTCGGCGCGCCCGACAGCTTCAGCGTGCCCAACGACGGCAGCAACCCGCTGACGCTGACGCGCGCGCTGCAATACGTCTACGGCAATGGCGCCTCCACCGTCATTGCGGTGCGCGTGGCGAGCTCGCGGGCCACTGCGGCCCAGTTCGCGCTGAAGGATGGTGCGGACAACACCATCGCCACGCTCAGCGCGGCCACGCCCGGTTCCTGGGGCAACAACCTGCAGGTTTCGGTGGACGCGGCCAAGGTACCGGCGCGCATCAACAGTGAGCGCCAGACCTCGGGTTTCGCCAACCTGGCCTACCACCGCGTGCTGCCCACGCCGCAGAACCGGATCCAGGTGATCCGCGGCGACACCCGGCGCGTGGACACCTTCAACATCGTCTACAAATCGGTCGCCACGGCCGAGCCGGTGGGCAAAGTCGGCAACGTGTTCCAGCTGGCCAGTGCGCCGGTGGCGCAGGTCGCGTCCATCAATGCCGTCACCGTGCTGGACGGCGATGGCAAGCCGCTGCGGGCCTATGGCGCCAACCCGCCGGCCGGCGTCACCGCCGGCACGCTGCTCTACGACATCGCGGTCACGCCCGCGCTCAACGAGTTGCGCATCAACCCGGCCAACGGCCAGCTGACCTTCGAGGCCACGCAAGTGCCCACGGCGCAGCAAAGCGTGGTCGCCACCTACGCGGTGGACCACGCCGCGCCAGCCGCCGGCCAGGTGCTGGTGACGGTGTGGAACGGCCACCTGGACTTCCACGCCGGCGAAGCGCCGCGCGCGCCGGCCGCCGACACGCTGCTCGCCAGCTACTCGGTCGAGTCGGCAGACAGCGTGCAGGTCACCATCGGCGGGGGCCAGACCAAGGAAAGCTACATCGTGCCGGACGGCAACATGCTGGCGCAGCTGGCCGCAGGCTCGCGGCTGGTCAGCGTGGCGCCCAACGGCAACTTCGCCAGCGCCAAGCCGGCGGCAGGCGTGGCCTCGTACTTCGGCACCGGCAGCAACCAGGGCGGGGCAGACGGCGCCGACGCGGCGGACACCGATTACGCCGCCGGGCTGGAAGCCATCGCCAACCAGCTGGTCAACATCGTGCTGCTGGCCGGGCAGGACGCCAACACCATGGGCTCGGTGCTGATCGACCACCTGAAGGCCACCGAGGAAACCGACTTCGAGCGCATCGGCGTGATCGGCGCCACCGGCAGCTCGGTGGCCGAATTCCTGGGCCACAACCTGGCCGAGGCGCGCGTGGTGCTGGTGGCGCCCGGCATCAAGCTGCCGGACGGCTCGGTGCTGCCGCCGGCCTACACGGCTGCGGCGGTGGCCGGGCTCATCTCGTCACTGCCGGTGCAGACCAGCCTGACCAATAAGGCGCTGAACATCCCGAACGTGGCCTTTGCCGCCAACCGCGGCCAGCAGGCGCAACTGATCGAGCGCAACGTGCTGGCTGTCGTCGTGAAGGAAGGTTTGCGCGTGCTCAAGGGCGTGACCACCGAAGGCGTGGGCGAGCCGTATTCGGCCATCCCCACGCGCCGCATCGTCGACTACGCCAAGTACGGCGTGCGCTCTGCCGCCAACCCTTACATCGGCCGGCTCAACAACACGCGGGTGCGCACCGCGCTGAAGGCCACGCTGGACGCCTTCCTGACCGGCATGGTCCAGGACGAGGCGCTGACCGGCTACTCGCTGGACGTGACCGCCACGCGGGCGCAGGAGATCGCCGGCCAGGTGAGTGTCGTGATGACCATCCAGCCGACCTTCAGCATCGACTTCATCCGCGTCGTGATGACGCTGCAATGATCAGGAGCACGCTTCATGGCCAATGATGTCTTTCGCGCGATCGACGCGGTGCTGGTGCTCGGTGTCGAGGACACCTCCACCCCCGAGGGGCAGGCAGCCGACGCGATGGTCTCGCAGTACGACCTGTCCAACGTGGTGGGCCGGCTCACCAATGTCGCGATCAGCGTGACCAGCGATGTGCAGCCCTTCTACGAGATCGGCAGCCGCTACCCCACGCATTTGCGCCCCGGCGTGGTCCGCGTGACCGGCACCGCAGAGCGCGCCCACGTCAACGGCGCGCTGGTGCGGCTGATGCTGGGCGAAGGCGCCACCAGCCCGCCGTCCGGCCCGTCCTTCGTGCAGCCCTCGTTCAACCTGATCTCCACGCTGCGCGATCCGAACCACCCGACGCAGTCGACCAAGGTCACGCTGTTCGGCGTCAAGTTCGACAGCTGGGCCTATGCCATCCCGAGCGACAGCTTCGTGATGGAGTCGGTCGGCTTCCAGGCCATGCGCGTGGCCTATGAGGAAACCTGAGCGCCATGTCCAACGCCCAGGCCTTGCGCGTCGACACCCCGCAGATGCTCTCGCCGCAGGAACTGCTGGCGGGCGGCTCGCTGGTGCACGAGGTGGAGGTGCCGGCTGCCGTGCTGTCGCCAGCGCAGGGGGCAGAAGCAGGTGGCCGCGTGCGCTTGCGGCCGCTGAAGGTCGCCACGCTGGCGCTCATTTCCAAGGCCGCGCAGGATGACAGCTCGCTGGTGCCGCTGCTGATCGTCAAGGAATCGCTGATCGAGCCGGCGCTGTCGTTTGACCAGGTGCGCCAGTTGCATGCCGGACTGGTGCAGTTTCTGGTCGCCGAGGTCAACCGCATCTCGGGGCTGGACACCGACGGCGGCGCGGCCCGCGCGGCTGCTTCTGCGCCGATTGGCGCGGCGCATGTGCTGCTGGCGCGGCACTACGGCTGGACGCCGGCCCAGGTGGGCGAGTTGTCACCGGGGCAGGTGGCGGTCTACCTGGCCGGGCTGCAGGGCAGCGATGGGGGCGAGCCATGAGGGCCCGCTGGGACGCGGGCGCGCAGCTTTCTGTGCGTTGCGCTGAACGCCTGTTTGAGAGTGCCGGGCTGCAATGGGTGGACCATGCGGACGCCGCCTGGCCGGCGGATCCTTGGGCGCGCTTCGACCAGCTGATCCGCGCTGCGCTCAAAGGCGGCACACCTCGCCAGGCAGCAGT
>NZ_VIDT01000193.1 GCF_006519715.1 Ideonella azotifigens | reverse complement strand
CTAGCGTGGGCTGGCAGCGCTGGGGCTCGTCGCCAGACCCCACCGCCGCCGCGCTGGCACGGCTGTGGCAGCTCGAACTGCCGACGCCGGCCGGTCCGCCACTGGCCTTGCGGGCCTTCCAGGGCCGGCCTTTGCTGGTCAATTTCTGGGCGGCCTGGTGCCAGCCCTGCGTGGCCGAAATGCCGGAGCTGGACCGTTTTGCGGCGACCTGGCAGTTGCAGGGCGGTCAGGTACTGGGCCTGGCCATCGATCAGGCGGAGCCCGTCAAGCATTTTCTGACGCAAACTCCTGTAAGCTTTCCGATTGCGCTGGCCGGCGCCACGGGCCTGAATCTGGTGCGGGATCTGGGCAACAGCGCCGGCGGCCTGCCCTTTACTGTGCTCATCTCCGCCGAAGGTGAAGTGCACGGCCGAAAGTTGGGAGCGACCACGGAAGCTGAGCTGCTCGGCTGGGCAGCTGCGCTGCGCAAGCGCTGAGGACCAAGCGCTCATCTACATTATTTTGGTCCAATTCATCGCAAAAACCGACCAAAGCGCGTAAAGTCCGCGCTTCCTCAGTCAAGCCAGCGTGGCCTGACAGCTGCTGGAGCGAGCAAGATGCCTCCTAAAGATAGGGGGCGTAACTTCCAGTTAGCGCCAGATTCCGCATAATCCAGCGCTTTGCTGCACGTAGCGTGCAGTCGATTTGGTGACGGCACGGCGCTTGCATGTGCTAGCACCTTCCAAGACGTGCCACCCGGCCGTGACCGGGGCCCTTCCCTTCTTCCTGACAGGAGAAAAAATTCCCATGGACCTGCGCAAACTCAAGACCCTGATCGATCTGGTGTCAGAGTCGAACATCGCCGAGCTGGAAATCACCGAGAACGAAGGCAAGGTGCGCATCGTGAAATCGGGCGGCGCCGCCTTTGCTGCGCCGATGATGCCGATGCCGATGGCCAGCGCCCCCATGGCGCCTGCCCCGGCGCTGCCAGCCGCCGACGCCGCACCGGTTGCGCCGGCCGCCGCGACCGGCGTGGCCATCAAGTCGCCAATGGTCGGCACTTTCTACGCTTCGTCCACCCCGGGTGGCAAGCCCCTGGTCGAAGTGGGCAGCGTCATCAAGCTCGGTCAGCCGGTCTGCATCATCGAAGCGATGAAGATCATGAACGAGATCGAAGCCGAAATCACCGGCACGGTGACCCAGGTGCTGGTGCAGAACGGCCAGGCTGTCGAATTCGGCCAGCCGATGTTCATGGTCGAGTGATCGCACCATGTTCAAAAAAATACTGATCGCCAATCGAGGCGAAATCGCGCTGCGCATCCAGCGCGCGTGCAGGGAAATGGGCATCAAGGCGGTGGTGGTCTATTCCGAGGCCGACCGCGACGCCAAGTACGTCAGGCTGGCTGAGGAAGCCGTCTGCATCGGCCCGGCGGCCTCGTCGCTGAGCTACCTGAACATGCCGGCCATCATTTCCACCGCGGAAGTGACCGATGCCGAAGCAATCCACCCAGGCTACGGCTTCCTGTCGGAAAACGCCGACTTCGCCGAGCGGGTGCAGCAAAGCGGTTTTGTCTTCATTGGCCCGACGCCCGAATCGATCCGCCTGATGGGCGACAAGGTCTCGGCCAAGCAGGCCATGATCAAGGCCGGTGTGCCTTGCGTGCCGGGCTCGGAAGGCGCGCTGCCTGAAGACCCGAAGGAGATCATCAAGATCGCCCGCACCGTGGGCTATCCGGTCATCATCAAGGCAGCAGGCGGCGGCGGTGGCCGCGGCATGCGCGTGGTGCACACCGAAGCAGCGCTGGTGAACGCCGTGCAGATGACGCGCACAGAAGCGGGCGCGGCCTTCGGCAATCCGCAGGTCTACATGGAGAAGTTCCTGGAGAACCCACGCCATGTGGAAATCCAGATCCTGGCCGACGAGCACAAGAACGCCGTCTGGCTGGGCGAGCGCGACTGCTCGATGCAGCGCCGCCACCAGAAGATCATCGAGGAAGCGCCGGCACCAGGCATTCCACGCCGCGTGATCGAAAAGATCGGCGACCGCTGCGCAGCGGCCTGCAAGAAGATGGGCTACCGCGGCGCAGGCACTTTCGAGTTCCTGTTCGAGAACGGCGAGTTCTATTTCATCGAGATGAACACCCGCGTGCAGGTGGAGCATCCGGTGACGGAACTGGTCACCGGCATCGACATCGTGCAGATGCAGATCCGCGTGGCCGCTGGCGAGAAGCTGCCTTTCCTGCAGCGCCAGATCGAGATGCGCGGCCATGCCATCGAATGCCGCATCAATGCCGAGGACGCGTACAAGTTCACGCCGTCGCCAGGCCGCATCACGATGTGGCATCCGCCGGGCGGCCCGGGCGTGCGCGTGGATTCGCATGCGTACACCAACTATTACGTGCCGCCGAACTACGACTCGATGATCGGCAAGATCATCGTGCACGGCGACACCCGCGAGCAGGCGCTGGCCCGCATGCGCACCGCTCTCAGCGAGATGGTGGTCGAGGGCATCCAGACCAACATCCCGCTGCACCGCGAGTTGATGGCCGATGCCAAGTTCATCCAGGGTGGCACCAGCATCCACTACCTGGAACACTGGATGAGCGAGCACACGCGCTAAAGGCGCAACGCCACCTTCTTGTGACCCCGACAACGGCCAGGCGCGCACCCGCACGCCTGGCCGTTGCCCCTTGGAAAAAAGGAATGCCGAAGTGGCTTTGTTCGAGTTGGTGCTGAGCGCGCCGCAGACTTTGGTCGAACCGGTGTCCGAGGCCTTGATGAACGAGCTGGACGCCCTGGCCGTGTCGGTCGAGGATGCCGACGCGGACACCGAAGCCGAGCATGCGCTGTTTGGCGAACCGGGCATGCCGGCGCCCAAGCCCGGCTGGGACCGCTCCACGCTGAAGGCCTTGTTCGACACCGAGGACCTCGCCGTGCAGGCCAGCACGCTGCTGCTGGCCCAGGACTGGGCGGCCGGCCTGGGCGTGAAGAGCCTGGGTGAAGTGCCCGAACAGGACTGGGTGCGGCTGACGCAGTCGCAGTTCGAGCCGGTCGAGATCACGCCGGCGTTCTGGATCGTGCCGAGCTGGCATGAACCCCCCGCTGCGGCGAGTCGGGTGATCCGCCTGGATCCGGGCCTGGCCTTTGGCACCGGCACCCACCCGACCACCCGCATGTGCCTGCGCTGGATCGCCGAGCACGCACCGGCGCTGTCGGCCAGCTGGGACAGGGTGCTGGACTACGGCTGCGGCTCCGGCATCCTGGCCATCGGCGCGGCGCTGCATGGCGCAAAGCAGGTCGACGCGGTCGACATCGACCCGGCCGCGGTGACCTCGTCCGAGCACAACGCGGCAGCCAATGGCGTGACGCTGCGCTGTGGCCTGCCGGAACTCGCGCAGGGCAAATACCCGCTGGTGCTGGCCAACATCCTGGCCACGCCGCTGAAGCTGCTGGCACCGCTGCTCAGCACCCACCTGGCGCCCGGCGCGCACCTGGTGCTGGCCGGCATCCTGGACCGACAGGCCGCCGAGTTGCAGGCCGCCTACGCACCCTGGGTCAAGCTGGAAGTGCTGAACCAGGACGACGGATGGATCCTGATGGGCGGCCAGCGCTTGTGACCCGCCCGGACCTTGCGCAGCGCGGCTGCGCAACGCGTTGTGCCGTCGCAGCACGGGCCAGCGCGATGGGCACTGCTCAACCGGCCACGGCCCGGAATCCCCCTGCCGTCATGGCATCATTCCCCGCATGAGTCTGGCCACCCGTTGTCCTGCCTGTGGCACGGTTTTCCGTGTGGTGCAAGACCAGTTGAAGGTCTCGCAGGGCTGGGTGCGCTGCGGCCAGTGCCACGAGGTCTTCAACGCGCTGGAGGGGCTGTTCGAGCTGCCTCCACAGCCGCCCGTCGCGCCACCGCCCGTGCCGGCGCACGGCTTCGGGCCGTCCATCGTCGACCGGTCGACATTCGGCGCCACCTCCGCGGCGACGCAGGCAGTCAACACCGCCAGCGCAACAAGCGCCCAGGCGCCGATGCCGCAATCGTCCTCGGTGGTGTTCACGCACGAGTCCGGCATCCATGTGGACGGCCTGCTCAAGGACCCGCTGAACTACCAGGGCTTCGACCCGGCCGAGCTGGGCCGGCAGCACACCACGGTGTTGGGCAAGCACAGCGGCAGCCATGCGGTGCAGGCGGCCTACCAGGGCCTGGGCCTGAGCCTGGCTGCCGAGCAGGTGCCGGCCTTGCTGGAGCGCATCCGCGGCCATGTGCTGGCCACCAAGCGCACACCGGGGCGGGCCGAGCTGCTGCAGTTCTACCAGGCCTTCCAGCCAGCGCTCTGACGCCGCCTCAGTCAACCGACTTTCCGCCTCAGCCCACCGACCCCACGCCACCCGGAGACCCGAGATGACCGACCTTACCACCCGCCTGAAGGCCCTCTCCAGTGCCAACGAGTTCCTGGAGTTCTTCGGCATCGCGTACGACGAGCAGGTCGTCAACGTGAACCGCCTGCACATCCTCAAGCGCTTCTACCAGTACCTGCACCGAGCCGAGGGACTGGCCGATCTGGACGAGATCGGCCTGTTCAGCCGCTACCGCGCGCTGCTGGGCCGGGCCTACCAGGACTTCACCACCTCGAACGCCGTGACCGAGAAGGTCTTCAAGGTCTTCCAGGACGCGCAGGGCCAGCAGCACGTGTCGCTGGGCTCGCTGCGCGAAAGCCTGGCGCAGCGCCGCGCCGCCTGATCCCCCACCGCTGGCCGCAGCACAGGAGAGCACCCATGCACATCGTCGTCTGCATCAAGCAGGTCCCGGACTCGGCGCAGATCCGCGTCCACCCGGTGACCAACACCATCATGCGCCAGGGCGTGCCGGCCATCGTCAACCCCTACGACCTGTTTGCGCTGGAAGAGGCGCTGCGCCTGAAGGACGAATTCGGCGGGCGCGTCACCATGCTGTGCATGGGCCCGCCGCAGGCCGAAGACGCGCTGCGCAAATGCATCAGCTTCGGCGCGACGGACGCCATCCTGGTGACCGACCGCGCCTTCGCCGGCGCCGACACGCTGGCCACCTCCTACGCGCTGGCCGCGGCCATCCGCAAGATAGCCCAGGAGCAGGCGGTGGACCTGGTGTTCACCGGCAAGCAGACGATTGACGGCGACACCGCCCAGGTCGGCCCCGGCGTGGCCAAGCGCCTGGGCCTGAACCTGCTGACCTACGTGAGCCGCGTCGTGAAGGTGGACCTGGACGCCCGCCGCCTGCAGGTGGAGCGGCGTGCCGAAGGCGGTGTGCAACTGCTGGACACCACCTTGCCCAGCCTGATCACGATGCTCGAAGGCACCAACGAAATGCGCTTTGCCGGCATGGACGACATGCTGCGTGCCGCGCGCTTCCCGGTGCGCCGCTGGAACAAGGAAGACGCCGGCATCGAGGACCTGACGAAGATCGGCCTGAAGGGCTCGCCCACCGTCGTCAGCAAGGTTTTCGGCCCCACGCCGCGCAGCCAGAAGGCCGACCTGATGAGCGTGGTTGACACCAGCCTGAACGACGTCACGCTGAACCTGCTCGACAAGATCTTCACCCAGCACCCGCTGCTGGAAGAAGAGATCGTGTCTCAACTCTCTGTCTGACCAAGGACGCTGCCATGGCTGAAGCCGCCAAACCCGCTGCCCCCCGTCCCGCTGGCCGTGCGGGCCGCAACATGGAGTTGCCCGAGCACCTGAAGGCCTACAAGGGCGTCTGGGTGTTCATCGAGCATGACCGAGGGCAGGTGCACACCGTCAGCTGGGAACTGCTGGGCGCGGGCAGGGTGCTGGCTGACAAGCTGGGCGTGACGCTGCATGGGGTGATCCTGGGTGGGCCGGACGAGCCGCTGGACAGCTTCGCCAAGGAAGCCTACGCCTTCGGCGCCGACACCTGCTATGTGATGCGCGACCCGGTGCTCAAGGGCTACCGCAACGAGCCCTTCACCAAGGGCCTGACCGACCTGGTCAACCAGTACCAGCCGGAGATCGTGCTGCTGGGCGCCACCACCATGGGCCGCGACCTGGCCGGCTCGGTGGCGACCACGCTGGCCACCGGCCTCACGGCAGACTGCACCGAGCTGAACATCGACGGCACCACCCGCGCGCTGGCCGCCACCCGGCCCACCTTCGGCGGCTCGCTGCTGTGCACCATCATGACCCTGGCCTACCGGCCGCAGATGGCCACCGTGCGCCCGCGCGTGATGCCCATGCCCCGGCGCGATGCCAGCCGCAGCGGCACGATCACCGAAGCCACGCTGGGCATGATCGAGACCGACATCGTCACCAAGCTGCTGGCCTTCATCCCGGACGCCAAGCGCAACACCGTCAACCTGGCCTATGCCGACGTGATCGTCTCCGGCGGCAAGGGCCTGAAGCACCCGGACAATTTCAAGCTCGTCTGGGACCTGGCGCGGGTGCTGGGCGCCGAGGTGGGCGCCACGCGGCCGGTGGTCCAGGCCGGCTGGGTGGAGGCCGAGCGGCAGGTGGGGCAGACCGGCAAGACGGTGCGGCCCAAGCTCTACATCGCTGCCGGCATCTCGGGGGCGATCCAGCACCGCGTGGGCATGGAGGCGGCGGACGTGATCGTCGCGATCAACACCGACGCCAACGCGCCCATCTTCGACTTCGCCCACTTTGGCATCGTCGGCAATGCGCTGCAGGTGCTGCCGGCGCTCACCGAAGCCTTCCGCGCCCGGCTCACGCCGCAGATCCGCAAAGTCGCCTGAACGCCGACCCCACAGGAGCAAGAAGATGGCCAACGAAAAGTTTGATGCGATCGTCGTCGGCGCCGGCCCTTCGGGCAATGCCGCGGCCTACACGCTGGCCAAGGCTGGCCTGCAGGTGCTGCAGATCGAGCGCGGCGAATACCCCGGCAGCAAGAACGTGCAGGGCGCCATCCTCTACAGCGACGCGCTGGAGAAGATCATCCCGGACTTCCGCGACGATGCGCCGCTGGAGCGCCACATCATCGAACAGCGCATGTGGATGCTGGACGAGCACAGCTTCGTCGGCACCCACTACCGCAGCGACGACTACAACAAGCCGCCTTACAACCGCTACACCATCATCCGCGCGCAGTTCGACAAGTGGTTCTCATCCAAGGTGCGCGAGGCCGGCGCGCTGCTGATTTGCGAGACCACGGTGGAGCACCTGCTGATGGATGGCGAGCGGGTGATGGGCGTGCACTGCGACCGCCTGGGCGGCGACGTGTTCGCCGATGTGGTGATCCTGGCCGACGGCGTGAACTCCACGCTGGCGCGCAAGGCCGGCTTCCATGGCGAGCTGTCGGCCAAGAACGTGGCGCTGGCGGTGAAAGAGATCCTCTTCATGCCGGAAGAGACCATCCAGGCCCGCTTCAACATCAACGAGGAAGAGGGCGTGGTGATCGAGATGATGGGCTCGGTCACCGAAGGCATGGTGGGCACCGGCTTCCTCTACACCAACAAGGACTCGCTGACGATTGGCGTGGGCTGCATGCTGGCCGACTTCAAGTCCAACCCGAACCGCACCGCGCCGTATGCGCTGCTCGAGAAGCTCAAGCAGCATCCGTCCATCGCGCCGCTGATCGAAGGCGGCGAGATGAAGGAGTATTGCGCCCACCTGATCCCCGAAGGCGGCTTCAACGCGGTGCCCAAGGTCTATGGCGAGGGCTGGATGATCGTGGGCGACTCGGGTGGCTTCGTCAATGCCGTCCACCGCGAAGGCTCCAACCTGGCCATGACCAGTGGCCGGCTGGCTGCCGAGACGGTGATCCAGGCCAAGGCCGCCGGCAAGCCCATGAGCGCGCGCACGCTCAAGGCCTACAAGGACGCGCTGGACCAGAGCTTCGTGATGAAGGACCTGAAGAAGTACCGCCGGCTGCCCGAGGTGCTGGAGAAGAGCCCGCAGTTCTTCACTGCCTACCCCGGCCTGGTCAACAACGCCGCCAAGACCCTGTTCACCGTGGACGGCGTGGACAAGATGACCAAGCAACGCGAGGTGATGGGCAGCTTCACGGCGGCGCGCAGCCTGCGCGGCCTGCTGGGCGACGCCTTCCGGCTCTGGCGCGCCACGCGCTGAGCCTGCCTTCCCACCGACCCCACACCACGCATCCGACGCAAGAGGCCGCCATGACCGTCAATGTCGAAGACAAGCTGTTCCAGAACCGCTACAAGGTCGACCCCGGCCGGCCGCACATCCAGATCAAGGACGCCGCCGTCTGCGCCAACGAATGCGAAGCGCAGCAATGCACCTTCGTCTGCCCGGCGGCCTGCTACAAGGCCGAGGGCAACGGGGCCGTGACGCTGATCACCGACGGCTGCCTGGAATGCGGCAGCTGCCGCGTGATCTGCACCGAACACGCCAACGTCGCCTGGGAGTACCCGCGCGGCGGCCACGGTGTGCTGTTCAAGTTCGGATGAACGTTACCCCATGCAGCGCTGCCTGAGCGGCTCGGCCTCGCGCGCGGTGGCCGCGATGATCGAGCTGACCCTCAGCTCGCGCGGCGGGCCGGTGCCGCTGCATCGCCTTCAGCCGCAGCCGG
>NZ_VIDT01000192.1 GCF_006519715.1 Ideonella azotifigens | reverse complement strand
CGCGCGCTGTTCGACGCTGCGGCGCAAGCCTTCGGTCGCATCGACGTGCTGGTCAACAACGCCGGCGTGATGCCGCCGCAGATGCCGATGCTGGTCGACACCGAAGACGCCGAGTTCGACAAGCTGTTTGCGATCAACGTCAAAGGCAGCTTCAACGCAATGCGCGAAGCCGCCAAGCGCCTCGCGCCGGGCGGCCGCATCGTCAACTTCTCCAGCAGCCTGGTCGGCACCGCGCTGCCCGGCTACTCGGTCTATGCCGCGACCAAGGCCGCCATTGAGACGATGACCTTGGTGCTGGCCCGCGAGTTGCGCGGCAAGCAGATCACCGTCAACGCCGTAGCCCCCGGCCCGACCGCCACCGCGCTGTTCCTGGACGGCAAGTCGCCCGAGCTGATCGAGCGCCTGGCCAAGGTGCCGCCGCTGGAGCGCCTGGGCGAGCCGGCGGACATCGCCAACACCGTGGCCTTCCTGGTCGGCCCGGACGGCGGCTGGATCAACGGCCAGACGCTGCGCGCCAACGGCGGCATGGTCTGAGGAGGCACGCATCATGAAGACCACCATCCTCGTCACCGGCGCGTCCAGCGGCATCGGCCGCCTCAGCGCCAAATCGCTGGCCGCGGCCGGCCACACCGTCTACGCCAGCATGCGCGCGGTCATACCAAGAACGCGGCCCGCGCCGTGGCGGGTTTGAGCGCTGGCTTGCCATTTTGGCAAGCTTGCCAGGCGGCCTAAAACTCGGCGTCCGTCTTTGCGTTGCGTGCCCGGATCGCTTCTTCGGTCCGAGGCACCAGCGTCTCGAGCCCTGTCTGCACCGCCTGGGCCTGGATCTTGTCGACGAACGGGCGAAACCGCTCGTCGTAGAGTTGGAAGGCCTGCTCGTGGTCGCCGCCCGTCGCTTGCATCGCGTCGGCCAGTGCGGCCGCACCGTCGATGGCGAGCGACCCACCCATCCCGGCCGCGGGCGACGCGCAGTAGGCCGCATCGCCAACCAGCGCGACCCTGCCGCGCGACCAAGAGGGCATGCGGATCTGGCACAGCTTGTCGAAGTAGAAGTTGGTGGAGCCCGCCATTTCGCGCAACATCTCCTCAGTCCGCCAGCCCACGCCAGCGAATTGCGCCGCGACGATTCGGCGCTGCTGCGCCTCGTCGCGGTGGTTGTATGGGATCTCGTGCTCGGAGACGAAACTCAGGATCAGGTCCGTCTTGTGCTTGTAGGCATTGAGCATTGCGGCCTTGCCCGGCACGTTGAACATCTGCGCGGTGTCCTGCTCGATCAGCAGCTTGTCCACGATGGCGATCGAGAAATACTGCTGGAGAAAGTGCGTGTACTGCGCTTCTTCGCCGAACCACAGCTTGCGCACGCCGGAGTGCATGCCATCGCAGCCGAGCACCAGGTCGAACGAGTCCCGGGCGCCGTGCCTGAAGCTGACCTCGACCCGGTCGCCGATTTCGGCCAGGGCCGAGATGCGGGTTCCGAAGACGATCCTGCAACGGTCTTTCACGGCGCCGTGCACTATGTCCAGCAGCACCTCGCGCTCGATCTCGAATTCATCTTCGGGTGTTGGATCGCCTTCCTCGCGCAACACCAGCATGCGGGCCGTTCGGTCGTCCGCGTGCTTGAACTCCCAGCGCCGCAAGCTCAGCCTGTTGGCACGGATCTGCGCCAGGAGCCCCATGCGCTTGACGATGTCCACGGTGGCCCCGCGGATGTCGACGGCCGTGCCGCCCCGTCTCAGCCCGCCGCAGGTCTCGACGATCGTCACGTCATAGCCCAGCTGGCTCATCCAGTACGCGGACGAGAGGCCCGCAAAGCTCGCACCGGAAATGAGCACCTTCCTGGCCTTGTCCCTTGTCATCCGCTGATTCCTTTCGATTGCTCAACCACGATGCGTGGTTGAATTGTGTACTCGATAAAACTTAATCGCAATATATTTTTTACTTGGTAAAAGTTCCTGCGAAATGGCAGGCCTCTTGCGCATGCTTCGGCTAAGCTTCGCGCCCATGGGCGAGTTACGCGAGAACAAGAAGCGGGAGACCCGGCAACGGATCTCCGATGTGGCAACGAAGCTGTTCTTCGAGCGTGGCTTCGAGGAGGTCACGATCGACGAGATCGCGGTGGCGGCGAAGGTGTCGAAGATGACCGTCTTCAACTACTTTGCCCGCAAGGAAGAGCTGATGCTCGACCGCGAGGACGACCTGAAGATGCTGCCTTTCCGGCAAGCACTGATCGAGCGGCCTGATGGCACGCCGCCGGTCGATGCGCTCCGCGCGTGCCTGGCGGCGTTGAACGGACAGAAGCACCCGCTCTGCTACATCAATGGCCAGGTATTGGACTGGTGGCGGGTGGTCGACGCGAGCCCCTCGCTCCAGGCCCGTTTGCGCGAGCTTGCCGACGAGGCAGCCGAGGGCCTCGCGGTCGCACTGGCCGGGCCGAATCCAGACGGCCTGACGCGGCTCAAGGCCGGGATGATCGTGTTGATGGTGCGGACGGCACGCGAAGAGGCGGTCCGCTTGCTGGCGCGCGGCGGATCGGCGAAGAAGGCCAACGCAGCGTTCCTCGCGCTGATGGCGCAAGGGTTCTCGGCGGTCGAGGCGCTGGCGCCCCAAGTCTGAGCGCCTGGCGACTGCGCGGGGCGTCTTGCGCGGGCGCCTCGCGCTGCCGAACGCTCAAGGGCTTTCGATGCGGCTCAGGTTGTCCTCCGAGTTGCGGTCGATGCGCTTGTTGTACGGGTCCACGCCCACCCAGGCCGGCGCTTGGTCCACCACCACGGTTACCGTCTGGCTGCCGGTGTGAATGGGCTGCTGCGCGAAGGACAGCACCGATTTGGCGGTGTAGCCCGGCCGCCCCGGCTCGGCGCTGAACACGCCGATGTCGAAGTGCTCAGCCAGCGGCGCTTCGGTTTCCTTGCCCTTGCCGTCGGCATAAAACTTCTTCGCTTCGACGACGAAGCTCACCTCGTACTTGCCGTCGGCGCGCCGCACTGCCTTGGCCTGCGACGCCTTCACATCCAGCAGCGTGATCTTCTCGAACAGGTCGGTGATCAGCTGCTGGTGTTGCGGGCCCGCTTCGGCACGCAGGATGCGCAGGAAGTCGAGCGAATTGGCATACGGCGCGGGCTTGAAGGCGTATTGCCGGAGCAGCGTGGCCATGGCGCGGTTGACCACGTCCTCGCCCACCACTTCCTTGAGCCAGTACATGGCCAGCGAGCCCTTCTGGTAGTGGATGTAGGGCTGGTTCTCGACGCGGTTCAGCGGCAGTTCCTCGACCACCTCGCCACCGCGCGAGCGCAGGTAGCGGTCCAGCTCGTACTTCAGGAAGCGGCGCATCTGCTCCTTGCCGTACAGCCGCTCCATGACCAGCAAGGCAGAGTACTGCGCGAAGCTTTCGACCAGCATCGTGCCGCCCTGCTGGCTGCTGGGCACGAGCTGGTGGCCCCACCACTGGTGGGCGATCTCGTGCGCGGTGACGTAGGTGACCACGTCGATCTTGTCTTCGTCGCCCAGCTTGGTGAGGAAGCCCAGGTTTTCCGAGTACGGGATGGTGTTGGCAAAGCTCTGCGCGAAGTCGGCGTAGCTCGGGAATTCGAGAATGCGCGCCTGGCGGAACTGGTAGGGCGAGAACTTCTCGCTGAACAGCGTCAGCGAACCCTTCATGGCCGCCAGCATGCGCGGCACGTTGTAGGCGTGTTCGGGCTGGTGGTAGACGGCCAGGGCGATCTTCTTGCCCGCCACGGTGAGCGCGTCGGTCGTGACGGCGTAGCGGCCGGACTGGATCGAGAAGAAGTGGTTGATCGGTGCGTCCGGCTTGAAGTGCGCGCTGCGGCGGCCGTTGGCGATCGTGTCGCTGAGCGTGTAGCCGGGGGCGATGGGGACCTGGTCGGCGTCGGTCGTGACAGTGATGTCGGCGTCGACCCAGTCACTGTCGCCGCGCAGCAGGGAGTGCGCGCGGCCGGCTTCGTCCTCCAGCGTGGGCGGACGCAGGTCGGCGGGCAGCCCGTGCTTGCGGCGCTTGGCGCGGTCCTTCAGGAAGTCGTCGCGGTTGATACCGATGCTGGGCGAGATGGCGCTGTTCTCGATGAAGCTGCCGTTGTCGACCAGCCGCGTCAGCGGCGCGCCATTGGAAAAGCCCCGCTGCTGCAGCGTGGTCTTGAAGGCCAGGGTGCGCACTTCGCCGGGCTGCATGGCCGGCTGCAGCCGGTAAATGCGGTAGGACCACTGCGCGTATTCCTTCTGCAGGCTGGCGCCTGGCAGCGTCACTTCATCCAGTTGCATGGGTTTGGCCCAGCTCAGGTGCAGCTCGGAGATCGGCTGCCCGCTGCGGTTCTCGATGCGGTAGCTGCCGCTGGTCACCGCCTTGGCTTCCTTGGGGTAGAGCTGCACATCCAGCGTGACGGCCGTGATGCGCGGCATGGGCAGCTTCTCGAAAGGCAGCAGTTGGCGCTCGGCTTCGGCGAGCGATGCCTCGCGCTCCGGCGCGGGGAGGTACTCGTTCAGGATGTTGGTGTTCCAGAAGATGAACGCGCCACTTGCCAGGAAGGTGGCCAGCGCCGCGCCGCCGATGGCCAGCGCACCACCGTGCAGCCGCTGGCGCGCGCCTGGCAGGCGCAAGCGAAGCGGGGACACCACGCCCCGGCGCCAGAAGGCAAAGGCACCGACCGCCAGCAGCGTGGCGAAGGCGCTCCAGTAGAGATGGAACCAGTTCTGGCCGATCCAGAAGCGTGCCATGCCGTTCATGTCCGACAGCGGCACCGGCGGCGTGCTGCCGTAGTTGTAGAGGTTGTGCTCGAAGCCGGCCGAGGCCAGCGCGACGCTGGCCACCAGGTACAGCAGCATCAGCCCCCAGCCGATGAACTTCTGCGGCACCAGCACCTGGACGAAGACCGACAGCACTGCCAGCTGCAAAGCCCCCACGACGGTGGGCCACACGAACCACAGCAGGTAGGCGCCGAGCTGGAAGTGCGTGTAGCCCTTGAGCAGCTGCACCAGCATGCCGGTGAGCACGGCCACCAGCGAAGACGCCACGAGCACCAGCGCGATGGCTGCGATCTTGGGCACCAGGTGGGCCCAGTCGGGCGCGGCGGTGGCGTCCATGATCTCATGCATGCGGCGTTCGCGGTCGCGCCAGACCAGCTCGCCGCCGTAGTAGATGGCGATGATGACCGGCATCAGCGTGAACGCGCCCTGCAAGGCCTGCACCATCAGCCGCGTGACAGGGATGTTGCTGGCGCCGTACCACTCGCCCGTGTACCAGGCCGTGCCGCCGGCGTTGATCACGCCGATGAACAGCAGCACGAAGAAGGTAGGGCTGCGGAACACGAAGGCCATGTCGAAGCGCGCCAGCGCGGCGAACTGCGCGCGGCGGGTTGCCGCGTCGCTGCGTGGCATTGGGAGCGGGCCACTGCGCGCCACCGGGGAAGACTGTGTCTTGCCGGGTTTGGCCGCCACCTTGCTGCCCCGCACCTCGAAGCGGAAGCGCCACCAGGCGCCCGCGAAGAGCGCCAGGGCAATGCCGGTCCACAGCACGCGGTTGGCCAGCAGCAGGCCGGTGATCTCGGGCAGGCGGGTGTTGCGGTCGGCGGCCGTCCAGTACTTGGTGACGATGCGAAGCGCCGTCAGGCCGAAGGGGTCGCTCAGGGCCGACAGCGTGTCGTGCTGCACGTCGCGCAGCAGGCCGCGGGTGACAAAGAACAGCACCAGCAGCGCCACGGCGCCCACGTAGGTCCACATCATCGACCGCGTGGCCGTGGCCAGCGCGAAGAAGGCGGCGCCGGTGATGAGCAGCGTGGGCAGGCCGAACACGAACAACGCGTACAGGTAGTTGCCCGGCACGAAGGGGCCGATCTTCTCGGCGTCCAGCCAGGGCATGGCCGAGCCCACGGCGATGGCCAGTGGCACCGAGGCCAGGACCAGCAGCGCCGCCGCGACAGCGCCTGTGAAGCGCCCGGTGAGGTAAGCGCCTTTGCCCACGCGCGTGCTGCGCAGGATGGGCGCGAAGCCGGTCTCGTCGTCGCGCAGCACCGTGCCGGCCACCATCGCCACCACGATGAACACCGCGAAGATGTTCATGATGCTGAGCGTCTGCAGGATGGCGTAGGGCGAGTTGATGTTGACGTTGCCACGGCTGCCGATCTGGATCTGGTCCACCGTGGTGGCGCCGAAGGTCAGCAGGAAGAAGATCACGCAGCCGACCCAGAACACCGGGCTCCTGAGCTGGTAGCGCCATTCGAAGGCGGCCACGGGGGCGAACATTCGGGCGGACATCTCAGGCCGCCTTCATGTCGACAGCGGCCGGCTGGGCGGCACGGTGCAGGTAAAGGGTCGAGAAGTACACGTCCTCCAGGCCCGGCTCGGCGGGCGCGAAGCCGATACCGGGTGACGCATCCGCCAGCACCCGGATCACGGTGCGGCCCCCTCGCAGGCGGGTGGCGATCACCGCGTGGCGGGCCTTGGCGGCGTCCAGCTCGTGCTTGTCGATGCTGGCCTGCCAGATGTGGCCCTGCAGCGCGGCAATCAGCGCCGTGGGCGTGCCCGCCTGCACGATGCGCCCGCCGACCAGGATGGCGGTGCGCGGGCAGAGGTCGGTCACGTCATCGACGATGTGGGTGGACAGGATGACCACCACGTTTTCGCCGATCTCGGCCAGCAGGTTGTTGAAGCGGTTGCGCTCCTCCGGATCCAGGCCCGCCGTGGGCTCGTCCACGATGATCAGCCGCGGGTTGCCGATCAGCGCCTGCGCGATGCCGAAGCGCTGGCGCATGCCGCCCGAGAAACCCGCGATGGCCGACTTGCGCACCTCCCACAGGTTGACCTGGCGCAGCAGCGCCTCGACCGTGTCGCGGCGCTCACCTCGGCTGGCAATGCCCTTGAGCACCGCCAGGTGGTCCAGCATGTCGGCGGCGGAGACGCGCGGGTAGACGCCGAAGTCCTGCGGCAGGTAGCCCAGCGTGGCGCGCAGCGCCTCGGGCTGGGCAATCACGTCGATGTCGCCGAAGCGGATCTGCCCGGCGCTGGGCACCTGCAGCGTGGCCAGGCAGCGCATCAGGCTGCTCTTGCCGGCGCCGTTCGGACCCAGCAGGCCGAACATGCCGGCGGGGATCTCCAGCGAAACCTCGTCCAGGGCGCGCACGCCATTGGGGTAGGTGTGGGTGAGTTGCTTGATCGCGAGCATGTGGGCACCGTGCGGGGCGGCCGACGGGCCGCGCATGGCGGTGCACTTTAGAGAGCAGGCGAGCGCACAGCGTCAGGGCTGCGACGAATGGCAGGTGGCGCGGTTCAGGCTGCGTGCAGGCGGGATCGGCGGCATGCCGGGCACCCTGTCCCGCATCAGGCGCGTCCCCTTCAGTCCGGGAAACGCTCCACATGCGTTTCCCCTCTTCGGCCAAAGTAGGTGACGTGGCGCCCCGCGATCCAGACGGTGTAGCCGGTACAGCCCGCGCGCTGCGAAAGCAACTTGAACTCGGGGTACATCACCCGGCCCTGCTGCGCACCCAGGATGGCCGCGCGCACCGCATCGCCATCGAAGGTGTCGGCAATTGCCTCCTGCGGCCGCTCGAAGCCGAGGTCCAGGGAGGCACCGTCGTGCAGGTGGTAGGTGCTGCGGCCCGCGCGGTAGTCGACATGGTAGGACTCGACCTGGACGCTCGAGAGTCGCGCGATCACTTCGCCGAAGTGGATGCGGCCCTGGTTCGATGCCTCGAACGTGGCCTGTATGGCAGCTTGGGTGTGTTCGTTCACGGCGGGTTCCTTCCTTGGCTGGAGTGCCTGATCCGTCAGGCGACAGGGATGTCCTTGAGCTGGTGCTGCTGCACCAGGGCTTGCATGGCCGCCATCAAGTCCAGGCGATCCTTTGGGCTGAGGTGGCCAAAGAAGTGTTCGTCATTGGCGTCGGCCAGCGCGGCCAGCTGGGGCACCAGTGCTTTGCCCGCGCGCGTCAGCACCAGCGATTGCTCCCGAGCGCTTCCGCCGACCAACTGCCGTTCCGCCAGGCCTTTCTCCTCAAGCCGCGAGACCACCTTGGACGCAGCGCCCTTGGTCATGCCCAGGGACCGAATCAGTTCGGCATGGCGGGTCTCGCTGCGCGACCACAGGGTGCGCAGCGCCACCCATTCGGTGACGCTGACGCCCTTTGCTTCCAGCAACTGCTGGAAGCGCGTGGACACGTGGTTGGACACGAAACGCAGCCAGAAACCCAGATGGGCTGCAAGCGGTGATGGCGAGGCTGCGGGTGTGCTGGTTCTGGGCTTCATTTGGTTTCCATGGAAACTTCAGCGCAATATAGTTTCCTTGGAAACACATGTCAACCAATTGGAATGCCTGGCCTTTGCGCCGTTACAGCCCCTTCGGGACCAATTCCGCCAGCGCCTCACGCATCCACTTCACGATCTGCTGCTGCCTGTCTTTCTGCATGCGTGCCACCGTGCTGGCCACGCTGATGCCCGCCAATGGCGCGCCGCGCGTGTCGCGCACCGCCATGCCCACGGCCAGGATGTTGCGCGCGGCGTGGTTGCCGATCAGCGACC
>NZ_VIDT01000191.1 GCF_006519715.1 Ideonella azotifigens | reverse complement strand
TTCGGCGCCAGCGGCAGCAGCTTGCGCGCCAAGCCCTGTCGCAGCGCTGCCGGCATCAGCGTCCACAGCGCATAGGCCAGGCTGCCGGCCACCAGTGAAAGGACGATCAGGTTCTGCATCAGCATGGCGTCAGCCTCCCAGCCAAAGGGTCACGTGATAGGTCACGAACGCTGCCGCGTAGGCCAGCGCGAAGAGGTAGGTCGCCATCCAGAACGGATAGCGCCAGCTGTTGGTCTCGCGCCGCACGGCGGCCAGCGTGGAAATGCACTGCGGCGCGAAGATGAACCAGGCCAGCAGCGCGTAAGCGGTGGCCAGCGACCAGTCTTGTGCAATCACCGGGGCCAGGCTTTCGGCAACCTGGTCGTCTGCCGCGGACAGCGAATACACCGTGCCCAGCGCGCCGACCACGACCTCGCGCGCCGCCATGCCGGGCACCAGCGCGATCGAGATCTGCCAGTTGAAGCCGATGGGCGCGAACACGTGTTCCAGCAGCTTGCCGAGCTGGCCGGCGAAGCTGTACTGGATGGGCGCGCCGGTGGCGCCTTCCGGTGCAGCCGGGTAGCTGGAGAGGAACCACAGCAGCACCGTCAGCGAGAAGATGATGGTGCCGACGCGGCGCATGAAGATGTGCGCGCGCTCCCACAGCCCCATCGCCAGGCTGCGCAGGCTGGGCACGCGGTACGGCGGCAGTTCCAGCATCAGCGGCTGGTAGCGGCTCTTGTGCCACACACGCTTGAAGACCCAGGCCACCGCGCAGGCGGACAGCACGCCGGCCAGGTACAGCGCAAACAGCGTCAGGCCGCGCAGGTTGAACGGGCCGACGGCGCGGTCCGGCACGAAGGCGCCGATCAGCAGCGCGTAGACCGGCAGCCGCGCCGAGCAGGTCATCAGCGGCGCGACCATGATGGTGGCCAGCCGGTCGCGCCAGTTGGCGATGGTGCGCGTGGCCATCACGCCCGGGATGGCGCAGGCGAAGCTGGACAGCAGTGGGATGAAGGCGCGGCCCGACAGCCCAACCTTGCCCATCAACTTGTCGAGCAGGAAGGCGGCGCGCGGCAGGTAGCCGGAGTCTTCCAGGATCAGGATGAAGAAGAACAGGATCAGGATCTGCGGCAGGAAGACGATCACGCCGCCGACGCCGGCGATCACGCCGTCGACCAGCAGGCTGCGCAGCGGGCCATCGGGCATGTGGGCGCTGGTCCACTCGCCCAATGCAGCCATGCTGTCCTTGATCAGGTCCATCGGCCAGTTGGCCCACGAGAACACGGCCTGGAAGATGATGAACAGCAGCGCGGCAAGGATCAGCGGGCCGATCCACGGATGCATCACCAGCGCGTCCAGCCGGGCGTCCAGCCGCGGCTTGCGCATGGGTTGTGGGGCGGCCAGTGCCAGGATGCGGGTGACCTCGCGCTGCAGCACGATGACTTCGTTCAGGCCGACCGCCGGCCGCGCGGCATGGCCGTGTTCGGTGACGGCGGCCGGAGCGGCTGGCAGGCGGCCAATGGCCTCGCCGAACTGCTGCAGAAGTCCGGTGTGGCCGTCGTTTTTCACGGCCACGGTCTCGACCACCGGGCAGCCAAGTTCGGCCGCGAGGATCTTGCTGTCGATCGCCAGGCCGCGCGCGCGGGCCACGTCTGCCATGTTCAGCGCCACGACCATCGGCCGGCCCAGCTCGCGCAGCTCCAGCACCAGGCGCAGGTTCATGCGCAGGTTGGTCGCGTCGACCACCGCGACGATCAGGTCCGGCACGTCTTCCCCGGCACGCCGGCCTTCGATGACCTCCAGCGTGACCTGCTCGTCCAGCGTGACTGGCCGCAGGCTGTAGACGCCCGGCAGGTCGATCACCGAGACCGTGCGGCCGCTGGCCAGGCGGGCCGTGCCGACCTTGCGCTCGACGGTGACGCCGGCGTAGTTGGCGACCTTCTGGCGCGCGCCGGTCAGCAGGTTGAACAGCGCGGTCTTGCCGCAGTTCGGGTTGCCGACCAGCGCGACGCTGGGTGCGCGGTCACCGAGCTCGCCCAAGGTCGCTGCGTTTGCCGCGCTCATGCCTGCCCCTCGGCCAGCTTTGCCGCGCCATCCAGGGCCACCTCGATGCAGACGGCTTCGGCCAGCCGCAGCGCGAACAGCGCATCGCCGACCATCACCGCCAGCGGCTCGCGCCCACCCGGCCCACGCTGCACCACTTGCACCGGCTCGCCCGGCAGGAAGCCCAGTTCGGCCAGACGCTGCAGCGCGGCTTCATCGAGATCAGCGCTGCGCGTTTGCAGCTGCGCCACGTGCGCGAGCGCACCGGTGGGGAGTTCGGACAACAGCATGGAGCAGATGGGAAGGATCGGCGGGTGAGCGTGCGGCGGGATGCCGGCGCGGCTTCGCATACAAATGAGAGTATGTCTCATTTGCACTCCCGGCGCTGCATCCACGGGTTTTGCTCGGCTTTTCCCCGTCGCCCATCCCGCTGCGGCCTCAGGCATCAGTCCATGCCGGATTTGCATGACGGATCGGTCACGCTTGGCGCACGATTACCTCGAAGTTACATTGAAGCGACGGATGCCTACCCATGGGACCAGGCTGCGGCTGGGCGACATTTCTGGAATTGCGATGTAACCGCTGCAGCACTGTCGCCGCCGTCAGGCACCCGCTCGCTCGCGGCATTGGGCGAGCCCCGCATGTGCCGGCAGGCCGTTTGGCCGCCGCTCCGGTGACATCGGCGAGGTTCGCCCAATCCCGTCTTTTGACTTTGATGATTGGAGCCTTGCCATGAACCGCCCCGTCGAGGAAGGTGTGCGTTTGAACGCGCCCGCCTATGTGAAGAACGCCCGCCTGCTGGCCTGGGTGGCCGAGGTCGCCGCGCTCACCGAGCCCAGCGACATCTACTGGTGTGATGGCTCCCAGCAGGAGTACGACCGCCTCTGCCAGCAACTGGTGGCTGCCGGCACCTTCAAGCAGCTGAACCCCGTCAAGCGCCCCGGCAGCTACCTGGCCTGCTCCGATCCTTCCGATGTGGCGCGGGTCGAAGACCGCACCTTCATCTGCGCCCAGCGCAAGGAAGACGCCGGCCCGACCAACAACTGGATGGCGCCCGCCGAGATGCGCGCGCTGCTGCAGACCGGTGAGCAGCCGCTGTTCAAGGGCAGCATGAAGGGCCGCACGATGTATGTCGTGCCGTTTTCGATGGGCCCGCTGGGCTCGCCGATCGCCCACATCGGCGTCGAACTGTCGGACTCGCCGTACGTGGCGGTCAACATGCGCGTGATGACCCGCATGGGCCGCGCAGCGGTCGAGCTGCTGGGCGTGGAAGGCGACTTCGTGCCCTGCGTGCACACCGTGGGTGCGCCACTGCAGGCCGGCGAGGCGGACGTCTCATGGCCCTGCAACAAGACCAAGTACATCGTGCACTATCCCGAGACGCGCGAGATCTGGTCCTACGGCTCCGGCTACGGCGGCAACGCGCTGCTGGGCAAGAAGTGCTTCGCGCTGCGCATCGCCTCGACCATGGGCCGTGACGAAGGCTGGCTGGCCGAGCACATGCTGATCCTGGGTGTCACGAGTCCGGCCGGCAAGAAGTACCACGTGGCCGCTGCCTTCCCCAGCGCCTGCGGCAAGACCAACTTCGCGATGCTGATCCCGCCGGCCGCGCTGGGCGACTGGAAGGTCACCACCATCGGCGACGACATCGCCTGGATCAAGCCGCGCGCCGACGGCAAGCTCTACGCGATCAACCCCGAGGCCGGCTACTTCGGCGTGGCCCCGGGCACCAATTTCGAAACCAACCCGAACTGCATGCACAGCCTGGACCGCGACGTGATCTTCACGAACGTGGCGCTGACCGACGACGGCGACGTCTGGTGGGAAGGCATGGGCCCGGCGCCCGCGCACGCCATCGACTGGCAGGGCAAGGACTGGACGCCGCAGATTGGCAAGGAAACGGGCGCCAAGGCCGCGCACCCGAACGCCCGCTTCACCGTTCCCGCCACCAACAACCCGGCGCTGGACCCGGCCTGGGACGACGCCGCCGGCGTGGCCATCGACGCGTTCATCTTCGGCGGCCGTCGCTCCACCACCGTGCCCTTGGTGACCGAGGCACGCGACTGGACCGAAGGTGTCTACATGGCCGCGACCATGGGCTCGGAAACCACCGCCGCGGCAGCCGGCCAGCAAGGCGTGGTGCGGCGCGACCCGTTCGCGATGCTGCCGTTCACCGGCTACAACATGAGCGACTACTTCCAGCACTGGCTGGACCTGGGCGCCAAGCTGCAGGCCGAAGGTGCGACGCTGCCGGCGATCTTCTGCGTCAACTGGTTCCGCAAGGGCGCGGATGGCAAGTTCGTCTGGCCGGGCTACGGCGACAACATGCGCGTGCTGAAGTGGATGGTCGAGCGCCTGGAAGGCCAGGCGCAGGCGACCGAACATTTCTTCGGCCTGAGCCCGCGCTACGAAGACCTGAGCTGGGAAGGCCTGGACTTCAGCCGCGAACAGTTCACCAGCATCATCAGCGCCGACCCGGCCGCCTGGACCGCCGAGCTGAAGTTGCACGACGAGCTTTTCAGTCAGCTGGCCTACCACCTGCCGGCCAAACTGAGCGCCACCAAGGCCAAGCTGGAGAAGGCGCTGGGCGCTTGAGGCGCAGTCAGCTCACCACCAGCAGCGCCCCGCGGGGCGCTTTTTTGATGCTCAGAACAGGTGGCCGACGTTGAACAGCGTCAGCAGGCCCAGCACCGCGAACACCGCGGCGGCAATGCCGTGCACCAGCGTCATCGAGACCTTGCGGGCGATCTGGTCGCCCAGGAAGACCGCGGGCACATTGGCCAGCATCATGCCCAGCGTGGTGCCTGCGACCACCGCGAACAGGTCGGCATAGCGGGCGGCCAACGCCACCGTGGCGATCTGCGTCTTGTCGCCCATCTCGGCAATGAAAAACGCGATCACCGTGGTGCCGAACACGCCAAAGCGGCTGCTGTTGCCCGCTGGGGCGTCGTCCAGCTTGTCCGGCACCATCATCCAGGCGGCCATGGCCAGGAAGGAGCCGCCAATCACCCAGCGCAACAGGTCCGGCCCCAGCAACGCAGCGACTGCGCCACCGATGGCGCCGGCAAAGGCATGGTTGATCAGCGTGGCGACCAGCACGCCGGCAATGATGGGCCAGGGCTTGCGGAACCGCGCGGCCAGCAAAACGGCCAGCAACTGCGTCTTGTCGCCCATTTCACCCAGCGCGACGACGCCGGTGGACACGAGGAAAGCTTCCATCTGAACAACTCCGGGGCCGGTACCAAGAAACCAGGACTGCACGCGCAACCCCGGCCCAACCGGAGGCGATGCAGTCAAAGGTCTTGCCAGGCCCAGCGGCGCTGAGGACCAGCGGCGCTTGGTGGTTGCTGTGCGCGCCATGGCCGTGAGGGCCAAGTGTGTTGACGCGGACCCCTGTGGGTACAGGGCGGCTACTCCCCAATGACGAGTAGCCGCCAGTATAGCCAGCGAGCCTGGATAGACTGCACCCGCCATGAAGATCCAACTGATGTCCGACTTGCACCTGGAGCGTGATCCAGGTTTTGTGCCCGTGCCGTTGCCCGGCGCCGACCTGCTGGTGCTGGCCGGCGACATCGGCTCCTACCAGGCCGGCTCGCGTCTGAAGGGCGACGATTTCGGCCTCGCGCGCTTCTCGCCCAAGGGCGCCGGCGCGGCTTGGCCCGAGGTGATGTTCCTGCCGGGCAACCACGAGTTCGACCACCTCGAATACCGGGCGACCTACGACAGGCTGCGCAGCCTGTGCGAGCAGCTGGGCATCGGCTGGCTGGAAGGCGAGGTGCTGGTGCGAGGGCGCGTGCGCTTCATCGGCAGCACCTTGTGGAGCGACTTCGATGCGCTCGCGCCGGCCGACGCCAGCGTCACCGAACAATTGCGGCTGCGCGAAAAAGCTTTCCGCGCAGCGAATTTCTACCTGCGCAAGAACACCAGCCTGCAGGATGGCCAGCCAATGCTGGCCGAAGCCGTGCGCGCGCTGTCACTCGCCAGCCAAGCCTGGTTGCGCGAGCAGCTGACCCAGCCGTTCGACGGCAACACGGTGGTGGTGACGCATTTCGCGCCATCGCTGCGCAGCGCGGACCCACGCTATGGCGTGAACCCCGGCACCGCAGGGTTCTGCAATGCGATGGACGACCTGCTGCCCCAGGCCCAGGTCTGGATGCATGGCCACCTGCATTGTTTCAACGACTACACGGTGCAGGGCAGCAGCACCGAAGGGCTGCCCTGGGCCTGCCGTGTCGTCGCCAACCCGCTGGGCTATGCGAACAAGGGCGAGCAGGCGGCTTACCGGCCCGGGCTGCTGATCGAGCTGCCGGACTGAGTCCCGATGTGGGCGCTCCGCGCGCTCAGTTGTTGTGGCGGCGGGCAAACCAGCCGCGGGACGGCGTTTGTCCACGGGCGCCACCAGGCTCGGTGTGATGCGGCAGCGGCGGCTGGTCCAGCGTGTATTCCATGCCAATGGCCGTGCCCATGTCGGCCGGGTCTTGTTGGTGGCTGGCGGAACCTGCAGGCAGACCGATCAGGCGGCGAAGCAGGCTGTTGGGCCGGGAATTCATGTGGACCTCTCCTCAAAAGTGTTAAGGAAAGTTTCGGCCGCGTCACACCCGGAGATAAGTTGAATGACGCCAAGAACCACACGCTATTCAGGGCTTTATCTTGGCCCACCTCGGCACACGCTTTGCACCTTCTGCAGAGGACGGCGCCCGTGCACCGGGTTGGGACATTCATGATTCTTATGAATGTCGAATTTCAGTAATCCACCTTTTCGATTTGGGCGCCGCCGTTGACAATTCGCCCAATGGGCCGCAAGACGCGGCCCGCATCTTTTGCGAGGCTGCGGCATGAAGGTCATTGTTCTCGGCGCCGGCATCATCGGCATCAGCACCGCCTGGTACCTGGCAGCCGAAGGCCATGAAGTCACGGTGGTGGACCGCCAGCCCGACGCGGCGCTGGAAACCAGCTTCGCCAATGGCGCGCAGATCTCCGTCTGCTTCTGCGAACCCTGGGCCAATGCCGGCGCGCCGCTGAAGGTCGCCAAATGGCTGCTGCGCGACGATGCGCCGCTGCTGTTCCGCCCGCGCATGGATCCGTACCAGTGGCGCTGGGGCGCCAAGTTCCTGACCCAGTGCACCGATGCCGCATTTGCACGCAACGTGCAGCAACTGGTTGCGCTGGGCGCCTACAGCCATGAATCGCTGAAGGCCTTGGTCAACGAGACGGGCATCGAATACAACCGTCTCGAGCGCGGCATCATGCATTTCTTCTCGTCGCAGGCCGACTTCGAGGCCGGAGCGCAGGCGGCCGGCCTGATGCGCGAGTACGGCGTGGACCGCCGCGTGCTGAGCCGCGAGGAAGTGCTGAAGGTCGAGCCGGCGCTGGCGGCCTTTGGCAGCCAGATCCACGGCGGCACCTATACCGCCAGCGATGAATCCGGCGACGCCCGTGTCTTCACGCAGGAACTGGCCCGCCGCTGCGCCGAGCGCGGCGTGAAGTTCCTCTGGCAACACGACGTGCTGGGCTTCGAGCGCAGCGGCGACGCCATCAGCAGCGTGCGCATCAAGGACCAAGTGACCGGCCAGGCCCGCACGCTGGTGGTCGACCAACTGGTGGCCGCGATGGGTTCGTACACCGCGCCCATGCTGCGCCCCATCGGCGTGGACCTGGACATCTACCCGGCCAAGGGCTACTCGGCGACGATGAAGCTCAAGCGCCCCGAAGCCGCCAGCACCGTGAGCCTGCTGGACGATGGCCGCAAGATCGCGATCTCGCGCCTGGGCGACAGCATCCGCATCGCCGGCACGGCCGAGATGGCCGGCTACGACACCCGGCTGGACACCAACACCGCCAAGGTGCGCTGCGCCTCGCTGGTGCAGCGCTACGAAGAGCTGTTCCCGGGCGTGGCCGATACCTCAGAGCCGAACTTCTGGACCGGCCTGCGCCCCAGCACGCCCACCAACATCCCCTACATCGGCCGCAGCAAGATCGGCAACCTTTGGCTCAACGCCGGCCACGGCACGCTGGGCTGGACCCACGGCGCCGGCTCCGGCCGGGCGCTGGCCGAGCTGATGTGTGGCCGCCAGCCGCAGCTGCAGTTCGGCTTCTGCGGCGAGGCCGCGCCCGCGCGCCAGCCCATGGTCCAGGTCGCCTGAAGCGCCGTCTGCAGCGTAACGGGCGGGCGTGACACAATCCCGCCCCCATGCCAGACGCCGCCTCCTCACACCCCAGCTCGGCGCGCCAGCCCGCCGTTCAAACCGCCGCCTTCTGCGCCATCGACTTCGGCACCTCGAACTCGGCCATCGCATTGCCTGACGATGGCGGCGTGCACCTGGTCGAGGTCGAGCCCGGCCAGCGCACCATGCCGACCTCCGTCTTCTACACGATGGAAGGCCAGCCGCCGCACGCCGACCCGCGCCGCCTCTACGGCCGCGCCGCGCTGGCCGCCTATGTGGACGGCGTCGAAGGCCGGCTGATGCGCTCGATGAAAAGCGTGCTCGGCTCACCGCTGATCGAGCAG
>NZ_VIDT01000190.1 GCF_006519715.1 Ideonella azotifigens | reverse complement strand
AGCGCGTGGCGCAGGTCAATCATCTGATCGAGCCGGGCGCGAAAGAAGTCGTCGGTGGCCATCGGTGGGAACTCCAGAACTCCCAGAAACCGATCTCCATTGGATTGATTCTCGGGAGATCTGACCATCGGATATCACCCCAAAGTCGTTTCAGGACAACGACTTGGGAGATTTTCAGGGCCGACTTCTTAGGAGGTGGAGGCTCCTCGAATGCTGGGACGGTTCAGTAGTCGCGATCGAAGACTCAGACAACTGAAGTGACCAAGCACTGTAGGCGGAAGCTGGCCAAGCAACTCGCAGCCAATTCGGCGAAACGACAGGAGTGTCACCCATTAGCCGCCTCCGTCAATAGGGACGAGCAGATTTCTGCGGCCGTCCCCGCATTTTTCCATCCAAAGCCTGCATTCCCAGCCGTTGAGGTCACTGCACACTTGGTTCTCGAAGATTGGTTGCGCCGCTGCGCACCAGTCACCCATCAGGATCAAGGCTCAGGCGCTTTGCGGCGACTGGCCCCTGGCTGCGTTCGCAGCCCCAGAAAACCCTCCGTTCCCCACCGCGTCCAATCCACGCAGCCGGTCCAGCCGGCCGCACAGGTCTGTGGCTTCGCACGGGTGCGATCCAACCCCTTGTGGTTCACGGTACGGGCGCAACGAACTCTCATGTCTGGGTGGGATCGGCGCTGGCGTGCAATCAAGTCTCATGGTTGTGCCAACCCCAAAGCGACACTGCCAGCGCCGTCTCATTGAACAAGCGAACGCCTTATCCGAAGGCCCTCGACACGTCGAAGGGCTTGCCGTCTTTCATGACGTGGTAGCAGGCCCGCGCCAGCTTGTGCGCCACCGCCTTGATGGCCACCACCGACAGGCTGCTGCTGCACTTCTTCTGGTACCAGCGCTTGATTGCCGCGTCGTAGCGCACCGCGAAGTGCGCTGCTTCGATGAAGGCCCAGGCTAGGTGTTTGTTGCCGCACTTGGCATTGCCTTCGCCTTTCTTCTTGCCGTTCGATTCGCGCCGGCTGTCGACCGTGCGCGCGTACGAGGCGAAGTTGCCCGGGCTGTCGAAGCGTCCGACATCGCCGGTCTCCAGCGCGATGGTCAGGGCCAGCACCTGGCCGATGCCGCTGACCGTCTTGAGCGCCTGGTAGTCCTCGCGCAGCTTGGCCTTGGCCAGGATGCTGCGCTCCAGTGCATCGACCTGATCGTCCAGGCAGCGCATGACCGCCAGGTTGGCCTTCAAGGCCTGCTTTTGTTCGTCCAGCAGCGGCATCGCGTCAATGTGCTCAGACGTCCAGCGCTTGATCTCGTTGCCGCCAGCGTGGGTGCCCAGATTGCGTGCGACCAGGTTGCCCATGCTCAGGATCTGCGTGCTGCGCTGGCGAACGAGTTGGCTGCGCTTGCGCAGCAGATCGCGCACGGCGCGCTGCTCTCGTGGATAGATATAGCCAGTGGGCAGGATCCCCAAGCGCATCAGATGCGCCAGGTGACGCGCATCGCTGAAGTCGCCGCTGTGCTTGAGGCCTTCGTACTGCTTGACGGCGGCTGTGTTGACGAGGTGAACCACAAACCCGGCGTCCTGCAGGCCATCGACCAGCCAGTACCAGTTGTAGGTGGACTCCACCTCCACGCCCACGGGCGTGCTCGGGCACGACCGCAGCGCCACGATGATCGCCGCCAGCTCGTTGGGCAGGCGCTTGGCAAACCCCACGCGGTCCTGCTCGTCGAGCACGCTCACGACGCTGTTGTTGGAGTGCAAGTCAATCCCCGCATACAGTTCCATGTCGGTCTCCTTCGTGGGCACCATCGGTTGAATCGCAATCCAAACGATAGGCCCGTGAACGGAGGCCGACGCCTTGGGCTAGATGTTTATCAAGTCTTCTTGAGAGCTCGAAGGCGCCCGAGGAGATCATCTAGCTGGTACACAGCTTTAAGAATTTCTTTGGTGAGCTCGATTGCAACCTCTAGCTCGTCCTGCCCAATTGCATCGTAAGTCTGCGCCTCGATGTGTGCCGCATCATTACCAAGAAGACGAAGGTCATCCATTGCTGCCAGGAGCCCTTGCGGAAGCACAACGGAAGATTGGAGTGTGTTAACTCGAGCCTTTAGGTTCGCGCCAGTTGCACCTTTGTCTTGACATAGCTCCTCCAGTGTGCGGCGAATCATGATCGCCGCAGCGACGTGCATACCTTCAGCTTGGCAAGACAACGCCTCTTCGAATGTTTTGACAATCGTCGCAGGAATCGCTTTGGAATCGAAATCAATCCGCTGTGGCGGGTAGCTCTTGACTACGTTGCTCTGTAAGTCATAAACACAGAACACCTGAGCTCTGCAGCTTGGATCGGGACAGAAGCGCTGGCCGAGAAAGATGTCTCCAGTACGAAGATCATGAACGTTCTCGATGGTCTGGAACGTGCCAGTCTTCCTGCAAGCGGGGCAGCGCAGAGATAGCGGTCGGTTGCCACCAACTGAGAATTGCTTCAATTTGACTAGCACCTAATATCTCCTCAGACACTTAACAAATGGGAAGAAACTTCACCTATATTCGGTGACCGCGCAAGCATCCCGAAAGACGCTGCTTGAAACAGTCGATTGCAACATCCTGAAGCTGCGGAGCAGTGTAAATGCCCTGCGCGCTAGTGCATCGATACATTAGTTGACCTAGACGTGCATCAGACTCTTGCATCAGCCGCTTCGTCGGCCCATCCCACCGAAGAGCCTCGTATACGAACGCTGTTACACAGCGGGCCAGGCGCATTCATGAGAAATTCGGAACAAGCTCTTTTGGCACCTGAAGGTATTGTGGAAGATCTTGGAATAGGTCCCTTTTTGGACCAAGAAATCTGATACTTTGACCTTTGTCTACCGCTATTGTATAGTAGTGATTGATAAACTTGCCGGCCGCAATGCCAAATATTGGTCTCAACAGATTTATTAGGCGCGCATCCTCGAGAAAATGAGTAATTATAGCGGCCGCCCCTACTACTGCTTGCTCGCTTACAGAAAACTCCGGCCGCTCAGTTTCCAATCGATCAATGAAGACCCTAAAGAAGGCAGCATTTCCCTTGGACATATCAAAATGCCTGAGAGCTAGATCGGCCAGATACTCGGCAGGATCAGAGGATAGAGTCACAGCTATCGCGAGTTCCGCCGCCAAAAGTGAGAAATAAGCTCGAACGGACTTCACGGACGGAAGTCTGACCAGATATTCTGCGGTTAAAAACTCTTGAAGCGACTTATGGGCAAACTCGTAATGAGCATGTCCACTTTGAATTAACAGCCCCGTGTGAGACTCCAACTCCTGCGCCACAAGTCGCGACTGTTCTCTTGGAAGTGAATATCGATCACAAAGCCGAAGATAGATTCTCTCCAGCGTAAAAACATCGAAGCGCGATTGCCTTTCGAGCGTCGTCAATTGAAACGCCATTGCGGACAAGAAATCACGTTTTCGGTCAACAGAAAATTGAGAATAGTGGCTCACTCTTTGGACAGAACGTTGCTCATCCCAATCTTCTAGTAAGAGCGCTACCACTTTGCGGTAGACGCTTCTTGGTTCATTCGGTATTCGACCCAGTCGTTCGTAAATTGCACAGAGATGGGCCATTGTCAAAGGACGAATTGCCGTGTCGGAGTACGGAGATGTGCGGACCTGCCGAATGAACTCCTTTGCAAGCGATGCGTCGCCGAGCCAGCGCTCTGCAAAGCTTTCGATCTGCTCCTCCGATAGTGGCGCTATTTCAAACTTCTTTGCGCCTTCAATTTCATACTTAAACTCACCCGCGCGACAGGTAAGAATTATTCTCGATTTATTTTGAAGCGAACTAAATCGTCTTACCTCCGCTACAATGCTTGACCTTGTACTTTCATCCGGAACTTCGTCCAACCCATCGAGCAACAGGCATGCATTAAGGAGATCCAGATGACGACTCACAATTTCGAATCTGAAATTTGGAATTTCATTGGCCAACTTCCCCATCGCATCAACTGGATATAGTCGGATTTCAAGGCCAAGAATTTGACAAATGTGATCAGATAGGGGGAATTTCGAGCGAGACTGACCTATATCTCGAAGGCGAATAACTATTGGGAGATCATTTCTTCCTAGTACCTTGTCGCTTCTGAAAAAGTCAAGACAAATCTTCTGGATTGAAGTTGTTTTCCCAGCGCCCGGCTGACCGAGGAGAATGCAGTGATCGTCGCACGCGCGAAGGGCGGGAAGCGCATCTGCTATGTTGTTTCGCTCTTCGATTGATATTTGCGCTCGAACCGGAATTAGATAAGTTTTTAGATCGACATATATGTCACTGACGTTCTTCTTGTGAAGCTGATCAAAAAAGTTGCTATGGGTAGACCATTTTTTTATGAACTGCACATGCTTTTGTAGATGATCTCTGATTTTGACAGGCGAAGTGTCGAGGCGTGCAGTAGCCGGGGCGCCCTTATGTTGCAAATCGGAGTTAATCGCCTTCACCCGATCACCAAGTAGATCAACAGCGAATTTCGCTGCTTCCTCAAGAATTTTGTTGGAAAGAAGTTCAAGCATGGCGTTGATTTATGATAAGAAAACCTAGCCTGCTTATAGGGTAACAGCCCCGCTCCGTAGCATCTGCCGCTGTCTTCATAACATCCTGTGCCGCAAATTTTCTTTATAGTTTGATTTTGCGGGCATCGAGCCAGAGTGCACGGCCCGTGTCAGTCAACACCAAACCTGCTTGGCAAGCAGACCACCAGCATTGGAGCAGACGAAGCCGTCTCGTCAACATCTACCTGTAGGATGAACCTGCACCCAGCGGCATTGCCGCTACCGCATGCATGCGATGCAACTAGCCACCTACAACGCCGGCAACTGCCGCTGCAAGTGCTCCGCAAACTCCACCGCCAGCGGCGGCGGTCTTCGCAGGTCGAAGGCGACGGCCAAGCCGACGTCGGGCAAACGGGGTAGCAGTTTGCCGGTGGGCAGCACCTGCAGGTCCGGCGGGACCGCGGCCTGGGTCAGCACAGCGATCGCCTGGCCTGAGCGCACCACCGCCAGCAGGCCGGAGATGCTGCCGCTGGCGTAGGCGACGCGGTAGGCGCGGCCGATGGCGTCCAGGCCTTCGCAGGCGGCGCGGTGATCCAGCGTGTCGGGGTCGGACAGGGCGAGTTGCAGCGGTTCGCGCAGCACGGCGTCGTCGTCGTGCTTGCCCACCCACACCAGCGGCTCGCGGCGCACCACGGGCGTGGTGTTGTCTTCCTGCGCGGTGGAGACCAGCGCCAGGTCCAGTTCGTGGCGCTTGAGGCGTTCGCGCAGGCGGGGCGTGGGGGCGCACAGCACTTCCACGAAGACCTGTGGATGACGGCCGGCGAAGCTGCGCAGGATGTGGGGCAGGAAGGCGGTGGCGTAGTCGTCCGGGCAGCCGAAGCGCAGCGTGCCGGAGAGGCCGGCGCCGGAGATGTCGGCCACCGCGGCGTCGTGGTGGCGCAGGATGGTGCGGGCATGGGCCAGCAGGCGCTCGCCATGCAGCGTGAGTTGCACGCCGCGGCCGGTGCGGTTGAGCAGCGGCTGGTTCAGCATGGCCTCCAGCTTCTTGACCTGCATGCTGACGGCGGCCTGCGTGCGGCCAACCCGACCTCCCGCACGACCCAGCGTGTGGGTCTCGGCAATGGCCACGAAGGTGCGCAGCAGGTCGATGTCGAGGTGGCGGGTCATGCATCGGGTCTCCGGCCGCCCATCTTGCCATCAAGCCACCTGATAGCTGGTTTCATAAATATCAGCTTTCCTTGACCCCTTGCCTTTCGTAAGCTGGGCGCGAATCAAGCCACCCACAGGAGCGCCCATGTCCCGCAATGACGACCCCGCCTTCTGGCAGCACGCCCGCCAGCACCTGATCCGCTACGGCGGCAGCTTCGAGCCGATGATCATCGAGCGGGCGCAAGGCAGCTTTGTCTACGACGCCGACGGCCGCGCCATCCTGGACTTCACCTCAGGCCAGATGAGCGCGCTGCTGGGCCACGGCCACCCGGAGGTGGCTGCGGTGGTGGCCGAACACGCTCGAAACCTGGACCACCTGTTCAGCGGCATGCTGAGCCGCCCGGTGGTGGACCTGGCCACGCGCCTGGCCGAGATTGCACCGAAAGGCCTTACCCGCTCGATGCTGCTGAGCACCGGCGCCGAGGCCAACGAAGCAGCCCTCAAGCTGGCCAAGCTCTACACCGGCAAGTTCGAGGTGGTGAGCTTCGCCCAGTCCTGGCACGGCATGACCGGGGGCGCCGCCTCGGCCACCTACAGCGCCGGCCGCAAGGGCTACGGGCCGGCGGCGGTGGGCTCGTTTGCCATTCCCGCGCCCTACCCCTACCGGCCGCGCTTCGAGCGCCACGGCCGGTTCGACTGGCAGGCCGAGCTGGACTACGCCTTCGACCTGATCGACCGCCAGTCCAGCGGCAACCTGGCCGCCTTCATCGCCGAGCCCATCCTCAGCTCCGGCGGCATCCTCGACCTGCCGCTGGGCTACTTGGCCGCGCTGAAGCAGAAGTGCAGCGAGCGCGGCATGCTGCTGATCCTGGACGAGGCGCAGACCGGCGTGGGCCGCACCGGGCTGATGTTCGCCTGCAACCGCGACGGCGTCTCACCCGACATCCTGACCCTCTCCAAGACCCTGGGCGCCGGCCTGCCGCTGGCCGCCGTGCTCACGTCGGACGAGATCGAAGAGACCTGCCACGCGCGCGGCTTCCTGTTCTACACGACACACGTCTCCGACCCGCTGCCTGCCGCGGTCGGCCTGAAGGTGCTGGAGGTGGTCGAGCGGGACGGGCTGGTGGAGCGCGCCAGGCTGGCCGGCCAGCGGCTGGAGCGCGGCCTGCGCGCGCTGCAGGAAGAGTTCGCCTGCATTGGCGACGTGCGCGGCCGCGGCCTGCTGCTGGGCCTGGAGGTAGTGAAGGACAGGGCCGGCAAGGAGGCCGCGCCGGAGCTGGGCTCGGCCATCACGCGCGAATGCATGCGGCTGGGCCTGAGCATGAACATCGTGCAGCTGCCTGGCATGGGCGGCGTGTTCCGCATCGCCCCGCCACTCACCGTCAGCGACGAGGAGCTGGACCTGGGCCTGTCGCTGCTGCGGCAGGCGATGCAGAAAGTGGCGTGAACAATCGTCCAGGGACCTCGCGGCATCCTCTGCCTGGATGATGGTGGTGGCGCAGGGCCGGTGCTAGCGTCGCCGCTCCCCACCCATACCAAGCGAGTTCCAGATGACGAAGTACCTCCCCGCAGCACCGTTGCGCAAAACCCTGGCCCTGTTGGCGCTGGCTGCACTGACCAGCCCGGGCTGGGCCCAGGACGTGGGCCTGTCCACCCGCACCCATGCCATTGCCTGGACGCTGGACTTCGACAACCAGCCCGTCGAAGCCTTCGACTACAGCGACAGCGCCACCACTGCCGGCCTCGGCAACGACTACTCCACCTCCATCGGCGACGCCATCAACGGCACGCATGCCAGTTGCCAGGCCGGTGGCAGCCTCGGCTGGATCACGGCCAGCAGCAGCGCCAGCTACCCGGCCCATGGCAGCTACGACTTCTCGCTGTACGCCAAGTGCATCGCCGAGGTTCACTCGCGCGACCGGATCCTGGCCAGCGCACCGGGCGTGCCCGCCGGCACCATGATGAAGTACACCGTCACGGTGGACACGAACGCCTACTCGAACGTCATCGACCCCTCGCTGACACCCGACGCGGTGGTCGCCCGCCTGCTGGTCACCGTGGCCAACGACAAGCACAAGGCCGACGCCAGCATCAACAACACCGACGCCTCGGTCGAACCGCTGAGGCTCAAGCGCACATTCCAGGTGCCGGCCGGCAGCTACTTCGACATCGATGCGATGCTCAAGACCAAGGCCAAGTCCTTCGCCGGCGAAGGTGCCAGCGGCGCCTCTGCCACCGCCGACTACGCCCGCGTGCGCGTGCGCTCCGAGACGCCCAACGCCAACATCACCGGCGTCTCCGGACACTCCTACCGCTGACGCAGCGCGCAGAAAGAAGGGCGCCGGGCTTCAGCGCCCGTCCGGCCGCCGCGTGCCGGCGCGGGCCGCCTTCTTCTGCGCCTTCTCGGCCTGGGCGGCCTCGGCCTCGGCACGCCAGGCGGCAAAACCTTCCGGCGTCTCCAGCGTCACCCGGCCCAGCGCAGCCGAGCGGTAGTCGTTCAGCAGGGCTTCGGAGGCCTTCTGCATGCTGACCTTGCCGCCGCTCTGCACTGCACCGCGCGCACGGCCAATGCCGGCCAGCACGTCCTCGGACAGCATGCTGGCGACGTCCTGCAGCCGGTAGCGCGCTTCGAGCAGCGGCGCGTAGTCCGGCTGCAGCGTCTCGATCAGTTCCAGCGCCACTTCTTCCTCGTCGTAGGCATTGCGGCCGACCGAGCCGGCCGCTGCCAGGTGGTAGCCACTCTTGGGCACCAGGATCTTGGGCCACAGCATGCCGGGCGTGTCGTAGAGGTAGGCATCGCTGGCCAGCGAGATGCGCTGCTCGTTTTTCGTGATGCCGGCCTCGTCGCCGGTCTTGGTGGCCTTCTTGCCGACCAGCGTGTTGATCAGCG